>NZ_JBFUHJ010000291.1:0-7071 GCF_056402455.1 Paenibacillus sp. P4_A7
GTGATTGGTTTGCTTAAGTAATCTGTTAAATCAACTAACTCAGCAACGGTTTGAGTACGGGATAGGAGCTTCTTCCCCTTTAAACCGAATAGTGCACCAAAAAAAGCTAAGTTTTGCTTGCCTGTCAGCTCGTTGTAGAGGGCATCGGCTTGTGCCATATATCCGATTTTCTGTAGCATTTTCAATTGCGGAATCGGCTCGCCCAGCATGCTGATCGATCCGGCGTCTGTACGGTCAATGCCGGTCATGAGCTTAATGAGTGTTGTTTTTCCTGAGCCGGATGGACCAAGCAGTCCGAACAGCTCCCCACGTGGAATGGACAATGATATGCCATTAAGAACAGTGTGATCGCCGAACCTGCGAATGATATTCTTCACGTCGAAGGCAGGAATAGCCGTTGAAGTAATTGCTTGTTTTGTCATCACTGATAAACACGCTCCTTCTATGCAAATAAAGTGCCTTATGGATTTTTTGTTCTTTTAATAAGAATAGTTGAATGTTGTGATAAAGAGAAGAGAGCACTACATATTTAACGAAGCTACCCAGTCTTAAGTCGTAGTTGATCTAAGACCATAGACGAGTGTGAAATATAGACTCTAGACGTTTTTTCAAAATATTTCCTTCCTTTATGATTATTAAGACAAATACAAAGATAACCGTAAAGGGAAAAGGAGTCGGCAAAAGATGAGTAAACTGACAGAATGGTCGTTTCGCAACAAGGCAGCGATCATACTAATTGTTATTATGGCGTTAGTGATGGGGGTAATTAGTTATTTAAGATTACCGATGGAATTTCTACCGGCTGCTGATAATCCGCAGGTCATGGTAACAGCCATTGGACCTGGGAATGATGCGAAATCAATGGAGCAATTCGTAACAAATCCATTGGAAGAGGCTGTAACCCTTGTAAAAGGAAAAACAAGCATGTTCTCTACCTCCGGTGATGGGTATGTGCAGATTAATTTGAATTTCGATTCCAAAACGAATATGAAAGAAGCAAAAACTGAAGTGGAACGACTTGTGGGACAGGTACAGCTTCCTGATAATGTATTGAAACCATTTGTCATTCAATTAAATACTTCGATGATTCCTATCTCATGGGTTACATTAACGTTTGATGATGGGATGAGTGAGCAGGAGAAGGAAGCAAAGCTAAAGCTTGTAACTACTGAGCTGCAGAAAACAGAGGGGGCCGGTGAGGTAAGTGTAACAGGCAGATCAATGCCTACCGTCCATATTACTCCACTTATCAAAAAGCTAGAAGAAAGAAATATACCTGTTCAAGCCTTAATGGGTGTGCTTCAGGGTCGGGGTGTATCGGCTTCACTCGGCGAGCGGAATGTTGACGGGGCAGCTGGTAATATAAATGTGTATGATCAAGTAAGTGATCTGGAAACACTTCGCAAGCTGCCTGTAGCTGCTGGCGTCAAGCTGGAGGAGGTTGCGACTGTTGAGCTCTCAAAGAACCAAG
Organism: Paenibacillus sp. P4_A7; assembly: GCF_056402455.1. Lineage (NCBI taxonomy): Bacteria > Bacillati > Bacillota > Bacilli > Caryophanales > Paenibacillaceae > Paenibacillus > Paenibacillus sp. P4_A7. Next base: position 1,472 of record NZ_JBFUHJ010000291.1, read on the forward strand.
AAAGCATAAGCCGCATGAATGGGAAAGACGCCATTTTATTCACCGTATCCAAATCAGCGAATGCTAATGCGGTAAAGGTTGGCGATGGCATCGAGAAAACGATTAACCGTCTGAATGAAGACGTTGACGGAATAGATGCTTCAATCATGCTCAGTACTTCAGAATCAGTGGTATCTTCTGTCAATAGCATGCTGCGCGAAGTGCTGCTTGGCGCTTTGTTCGCCACAATCGTCATTCTACTGTTCATGAGAAMTATAAAGGCGACAATTGTAACTATCGTATCGATTCCATTATCGCTTGGAATTACGCTTTATTTACTTCAATTGTCAGGTGTATCGTTAAATATAATAACACTTGGCGGCGTTGCCGTTGCTGTAGGTCGACTGGTTGATGACAGCATTGTAGTTATTGAAAATATTTACAGGAGATTGCAGAAGGAAGCCTTTTCGGTTCAGCTTATCATTGACGCAACGAAGGAAGTTGCAGCGGCTATCACGTCTTCGACACTTGTTACAGTTGCTGTATTTTTACCGATGGGATTACTGCGAGGGTCGTTGCAAGCATTCTTGCTGCCATTCGCGCTTACTGTAGCTTATTCGTTACTCGCTTCATTGCTTGTAGCTTTAACAGTTGTGCCCATTCTAAGTGCCGTTTTACTAAAAGGTACGAAGGAAAAGGAGCATAAAGGTTCTCCGAAATTCGCATCCTTCATCCGTTGGAACTTGCAGCGTAAATGGATACCATTACTAGTAGCTATTGTATTGTTAGGTGGATCGTTAAGCGCATATGCACTTATGCCGAAGGGGGCTCTAGATTCCTCCAGTGCTGAGAATGTTAACGTGTCTTTGCAGTATCCTAGCGAAACGACTGCCGAAGAGGTACAAGAGGCAGGTAAAAGATTAGAAGCTTATTTAACATCAGACGACAAAGTGGAATGGGTAATGATGATGCTCGGCAATAGCGCTGAAGCAGCGAAATACGGTTCGGTCACTTCCCCAACACTAGTAACGTTTATGATTGATTTGAAAGAAAACGTTGATGCAGAGTTATTTATGGAAGCTGTTAAGCAGCAAAAGGATAACTATCCAGACGCTGCACTTACTGTAAAAGCCATGGATTTAATTATGGGTGGCGGCTCTTCGCAAATCTATATGGATGTGACTGGCGATGATCTGCAGCAGCTTAACTTGGCGGCTGATCAGGTTATGACAGCAATAAAGCCGATTGACGGTGTGCTTAAGGTAGAAAGCAATCAAGAGGAGAAGAAAGCTGTCTATTCGTTTAAAGTAGATCCAACAGCGGCGAGCGGTCAGGAAATCGCGATGCAGCTGCAGAGCATGATAAATCCCATGCCTATCGGTTCGATCCGATTAGAGAATAGTGAGACTCCTGTCATCCTTCAACCGATTGGGAATCCAGAAACACAATCAGAGTTGGAGCAATTAACGGTTATGACGGAAGCGGGTTCCGTGCCTATATCATCCGTAGCGAAGCTTACACGTTCAGAGGAAGCAAGTCTGTACTATCACAAAGATGGAAAAGCGTATATTCGGGTTACGGCTAATGCAGAACCTAGCCAGTTGTCCGTCGTTGGCGCTGATATAACTAAAGCGACAAAAGAGCTTAAGCTGCCTGAAGGAGTAAGCCTGGTAGTTGGCGGCGCGTCGGCCGATCAATCGAGTGACTTTGCTTCCTTGGGGTTGACGGCGCTTATCTCCATCGGAATCGTATATTTAATAATGGTACTTACGTTCAAAACATTGCGAGCTCCGCTTGCGATCATGATCTCACTGCCGCTGGCCGCAATCGGCGCTGTGACTGGCCTGCTAATATCTGGCGTAACGCCTGATTTCACGGCGATGTTCGGAGCGCTGATGCTCATCGGAATTGTCGTAACCAATGCGATCGTATTAATTGATCGCGTGAAGCAGAACGAACAAACGATGCCTATACGAGAAGCTCTTATTGAAGCAGCAACAACTAGGATGCGTCCAATCGTAATGACTGCTGTAGCGACTATCTGCGCCATGCTGCCGCTCGTGTTCGGGTCGCATGAGTCAGGGAGCATCGTATCGCAAAGCCTTGCAATTGTAGTAATTGGCGGTCTAACAGCGGCTACGCTGCTTACACTTATTATCGTTCCATGTGTGTATGAATTACTGTTCTTCCGTACTTCCCGTAAGCAAAGACGTGCGATAGTGACGAATGATGCTGCAGCTGAGGCCGCAGTCGCGAAGCAGCTATAATGCAAAGAGAAGAGGCTATCCTACATGGTCAATGACCACTCGGATAGCCTCTTCATTATTTATGACTTTATAAATTAGCCATTCGATAGAGCGGCATTAGTTTTTCGTATGTTGTGGAAGCGAATTGTAGAAGAGCATTGCCATCTTGAAGGAGAGCATCTCCTGCTGGAACATGGCGGCCAATTAGTAATTCTGCTTTCTGTACATCACAGAAACGAGCAAGTGCATCGGTCCAATCTTGTYTGGACATGCTGCTAACTGCTATCGATTCTTTCTTCATATGATCGAGCGAAACGACATAGTCATTCGGGACAGTGGCAATAACCTGATCTATTTGATTCAGAAAGGCTGTCGCAATATTTTTTTTGTTAGGCACTTCATAGATAAGAGCTAGCCATAAAAACAAATGGTCATCGAACAAGCCAAGCTGAAAGTGCGGATGTGCTTTGTAGCCACGTTTATTGTTGCAAATGGCAAGCCATGTATCCTTCGGTGGATTTACTTTGCGTCTTGCATGTCTCGCAACATGCAAATACATTTCATTGCCTGCATAGACGGCGACATCAGTACTTAACTGTCCACCGATTGCGTGAAATTTTGGCTGTATAAGCCCTTGAATGCCAGCCATTCGTTCTTCAAGTCCCTCTAATTGAAATACGTCAAAATCGGCTTGTGTAAAGCCGCTCAATTGCGGTAAAACCGTCTCTATTGTCATAGATATATTCTCTCCTGTCCATTCATTGATGTATGAGTTTTAAATAAAATATTGCGATTTGAGTTCGGTCGCGAAGCTCGAGCTTTCCAAGTATTTCTGTAATATAGTTTTTTATTGTGCCTTCACTCAAAAAAAGGGAAGCAGCAATTTCTTTATTGGATTGGCCATCAGCGATAAGTCGTACAATTTGGAACTCTGCTTGTGTTAGTCCAGGAATGAAATTATTCGCTTGCTCAAACCCGCTGGCAGGAGCGGCAGGGGTGACCGATTCCCCATTTGGTGTTTCAAGCATACCGGCTAGCTTGCGGGCAATATCCGGATGAATGAGCATCGAACCTTCGTACACCGTCTTAATCCCGTTAATAATACGGCTCGGCGATACATTTTTGAGCAGATAGCCGTTCGCGCCGTTGCGAATAGCTTGCGCGATGTATTCATCATCATCAAAGGTCGTTAGTATTAATACGGCGGGTGGTTGATCTATTGCTCTTATCCGCTTTGTACCTTCAACGCCATCRCAGCCAGGCATACGTATATCCATAAGGACAACATCGACCTGATTTTGCTGCACGAATTCTGCTGCTTCTTTGCCATCCTTACAGATTCCGGCTACATGTAAATCCTGGTCTAAGTCCAAAATAACCTGCATGCTTTCTCGGATAAAAGGATCATCATCAACTACTAAGACTTGAATCATAACTATCGATTCCCCCATTCTAATGGCTCAACAATCATTCTATTCACCAAGCAATGGGAGGATGGTCGTTATTGAAAACCGCTCCGATCGCTGCCATTCAAGTTTTCCGCCAATTAGTGCTATCCTCTCGCGCATTCCTCGCATACCAAGTCCTGCTTCAAACGGCTCTGTAGGTAAAGCGCCATTATTGGATATTTTTAAAGCGACGTTATCCTTTAGAAATTCAAGATCAACCGTTACAGCAGAGGCTTGTCCGTGGCGGACAGCATTCGTTATCGCTTCTTGTGCATTTTTGAACAAAATAAGCTCCATGCTCGGATAGAGAGGACGTGGCAATCCGTGTACCTGAAAGCTTATGGCAATGCCTAGTGCCTCTGCGGATTCAGCGACGATTCGATCCAACGCGTATCGGCGGGCCTCACCTTCGTCTGACGCAACTAGCTTACGGACAGTGACTCGCATCCGTTCCATACTTTCTTGTAGTTGGTCACGGATTTGCTCCACCACGCCGCGAGCCCGAATCACATCGCTGTCAAATAAATGGATGGCCGCTTCAGACATCATTTTCACACGGATTAGCCTATGACCCAAGTCGTCATGAATATCTTTAGCGATTCGATTTCGTTCCTCGGCTTGGGCGTAGTGCTCGATTTGCGAGGCATGCTCGAATACTCTACGTCTAGTCGCCTCTAACTCCTCGTGACTTAATGCTAGTGCCTCATACAGCTCTTCCACCTGATGGTGTTTATTCTCGAACTGATTAACCGTATATAGAATTACTGCATTAGCTGTCCAAAGGACTAGAACTGCCATGATCAATTCATTTTCTCTATCCGATATGCCTATTAATAATAAAGTGAAACCGGCTGAGGTCCAAGCTGTGCTGATTAATGGCGCAGGTTTTGTTCGGAAAACAGCAATTAATGTAGAAAACGGGAGTAGAAAGAGGATCCCTCCAAATGTGCCCGATAGCCATGAAAAGCCAATCAGCTCTATTACTAACAAAAGATTAGTTGAACGGGGGAAGAAGATTTCAGCTTTAATGTTCAGAAGAGCAAGCAGTACAAATGTTATATATATGGCATACGAACCAGGTTCAACATTTTGGATACTTAAAATAGCAGGTACTATTATCAGCAAGACTCTAATCCGGTAAAGCAGTATATTCATACAGACAAGCTCCCGTAACTGAATTTGCTTCATTATAGCATAATCTGATAGAGACGAACGATTGGATAAGTGCCTTTTCATCTAACATTCATGTTGCTGTTAATTTTCAAGAGGTGACTTTTGTCATATTCAGAAGGTGACTTTGTAGACCTGTTGAAAGGAAATAAATGCAATACAATTGGTTTATAATCAAACAACGAACCGGAAGGATGAACAAATATGAGTCTCGTAACATTTCGTGAGGTTGTAAAAAAATATGATTCGACTTTAACGGTAAATCATCTTACTTTTAATATTGGCGAGGGTGAAATATTCGGGTTGCTGGGGCCCAATGGCGCTGGCAAAAGCACTACTATTAACATGCTGTCGGGCTTGCTTGAACCGAGCGCTGGTGACATAACGGTGGATGGCTATTCCATTCGCAAGCAGCCGCTTGAAGTGAAGCGGAGAATCGGTCTTGTGCCGCAGGAGCTTGCTATTTATGAAACGCTGACAGCGCGAGAAAACGTTACTTTTTTTGCGAAATTATACGGTCTTCGGGGTAAGTTGCTGAAGGAAAGAGTGGATGAGGCGCTGCAGTTCGTCGGATTGCTGGAAAAGGCGAAGGATAAACCGTCCACCTTCTCTGGCGGAATGAAAAGACGGCTAAATATTGCTTGCGCTATTATGCATCGTCCGAAGCTTATTATTATGGATGAACCAACGGTAGGTATTGATCTGCAGTCAAGAAATCATATTTTAGAGTCAGTCAGAGAGCTGAACAGGCTTGGTT
>NZ_JBFUHJ010000292.1:0-7041 GCF_056402455.1 Paenibacillus sp. P4_A7
CTGCATGGCCCTGTTCCTTATTTAAAAATCAATTAAACCAACACTAATCAACAAAGCGTCATCAACCTTGCGCATTGTTTCATCATCCAAATGCGTAATCTTATCGGTTAACCTTTGCTTGTCAATCGTCCGTATCTGCTCCAGAAGCACAACGGAATCACGATCAAAGCCATGCACCGCCGCATCCATCTCGACATGAGTTGGCAGCTTAGCTTTCTGAATTTGTGCGGTAATGGCCGCAACAATTACTGTTGGGCTAAATCGATTTCCAATATCATTTTGAATGACAAGAACCGGGCGTACGCCGCCCTGCTCCGATCCGACGACAGGCGATAAATCCGCAAAAAACACATCTCCGCGTTTTACAATCAAGCTCTACACCCCGCTTACAAGACGGCCCAGCATATGGTCTGCTTCTTCCTCCGCTTGAAAAGCTTCCGAGGCCATGTTCAGGTTAATTTTCGCCATTTCCATATACCCGCGCTGCATGGATTCACGGATCTGACGTTTTTTGCGCTCCACAAGATAGAGCTTCATGGCTTGCCTAATAAACTCGCTGCGATTGGAGTTTTCCTTGGCGACAATCCCGTCGACCTCCTCCAGCAAATGATCTGGTAGGCTGATCATGATCCTCTTGGTATTTTGCACATTGGCCACCGAACTCGCACCCCCAAAACTTTTCCAAAACCTTAATACACATTATGACAATATATTGCCTTCGCTATACTTCAACATATCTATGATCATCGTATATCAATTATGCTGTATGTTTTCATGTATAACATTCGCAGATCAACTGACATATTAATTCGTGATCTTTAGCGAAAATCCTCTTCATTCATAAAAAAATGTCAGTTGTAATAAAAACCATTTTAATCCGGATTAAGCTAATGGGTTGCGAATATCCATAATTTGGCCGCCGCTTATATATACACGAGGCACACGAGCCGCTAGCATGCAAATTACTTCATAGTTATTGGTGCCCAGTTGTTGTGCAACCTCTTCAACCGTAATGACTGCGTCTCCCTGACGTCCGATCAATACAACCTCTTCACCTGGTGCTACAGGCAACGAATCCATGTCTGATACGACGGTATCAAGAGCAATCATGCATTGGTCCATACAAATCGTACCGCGAATCGGTAATTTAACACCCCTCACAAGCCCGTGTGCTTTACCTGTAAGCATACGGCTGAACCCGTCGGCATACCCGATTGGAAGTGTTCCAATGCGTTCTTCGCCTTCCGTGACATAACGGGAGCCATAGCTGATTCCCCAGCCAGCTGGCGCTGTTTTGACCATTACTACTTCTGTTTTAAGGGTCAACACCGGCTCAAGCTCGATGCGTTGCTGATTAACCTCTACAGATGGATATAAACCGTACATGCTAATCCCCAGGCGAATCATGCCAACCGCCCATTCTGGCGTATCAATTCCTGCTGCGCTGTTCGCTGCATGAATAATTGGAATCGGCAGTCCTTGCTGCTTCACGTAGTCTGCTACTTCTCGAAACCTGTCGTATTGCAGTCTTGTATAGCTCTTGTCAGCCTCATCCGCTCTTGCATAGTGCGTAAATAGACCTTCCACATCAAGCTGAGATACCTTTAAAGCTCTCTCAATGAACGCTATTGCGGCTTCTTTGCCAAGCACACCAAGCCGTCCCATGCCGGAATCAAGCTTCACATGTACCTTAAGCTTTCGGCCGCTCGCGTCCACTGGCAGCCTTTCAGCCGCTTCAATGACATCTTCTCTAAACAAGCTTATTGTAATATTCTGTTCTCTAGCTAACTCGAGCGCATCCGCTGGTACGAAGCCGAGTACTAGAATGGGTGTTTGAATGCCAGCATTACGCAGTTGCAGCGCTTCATCAAGAAAAGCTACGCCTAGGTAATCAACACCAAAGCGCTCAGCCTCACGTGCAATCTCAACTGCGCCATGTCCGTATGCATTTGCTTTAACCGAAGCCATAAGACGGCATTCTGTCGGAATCACGTTACGGAAAGCTTGCAAATTATTTTTTAATGCATCCAATGATAATTCAGCCTTAGTCGGGCGATAAAACGAATCCAAGCCTTTCACCTTCTCCTCATCTGGTAGCCATTACAATCCGAGCAGCAAACATCAATAGTAATAATGTTATACGTTGCTGCTAAGACTGTCAATGAAATGAACCCCAGAATTGGCTAGTACGTCTTGGAAATAAAAATCCATTATCGTATTATTTTCCTGCTTCAGCCTGAACAGACTGTGCTATTTTAATTAATTCTGAATCGGTAAGGTTTCCGCTTGTTAAACGGAACTGATTGCCTTCATACGTCCAAGTTAGCGTCAACTGCTCATCACCACTGAGCTCACCTATCGTGAAGCCTAAATCAACCATATCTCCTTGCACATAGGTTGCCGCCATATCATTTGGCTTCGTTTGAATAAGCGTATAGCTATAATCGCCAGCATACCTTGTCATTACGCCTGGGTTTCCACCAAACACAATGTCTATCGAATCTTGATAATTCACACCAACCGGAGTGTGTGAAGGCAGCATAACCGTTAATGGAGTTTTTGCCTCACCGTCTACTCCTGCTGCTGCATCCTCGTCAACGTTAGCATCTTCTTCATCTTCATTAATGGCTTGATCATCACCATCTACAGCCGTACCGCCTTCGGGTTTATCACCTTTCACATTTGCTTTATTGTCGGGTGCATCAACCTCATTCGTAGTGCCGTCACCGATCTTCTCTGGTGTTGTCATGGTCGGCTCTTCTGTCGTACCGGAAGGCTGAGCCTTCATATTCGCTTCCGTTTCAAATACGGTTTTATCAAATTTCGGACCGAATTCAAAGGAATCGAATTTCACTTCGACCATCAAGGCCGCATTCGTATCACTAACCTCTACATGAACCGGCTTATAATCGGATTTATTAAGCCATATTTTCTGACGAGCAAGCGATCCGTTGTTATAGTTGGCCATTACATCAAATACGTAAGCATTCTCATCCACTGCAAAGTGACGCGATCCATCCACTAAAATACTTTGTACAAGCGTTTGATACAAGTAAACCTGTCCTTGATTTTGCGGCCAATCGCTTTGGAACCGGAATACTTTGTTCAGCTTCGGTGTTAGTACGAATACGCCGTCAGCATTACGAAGTACGATTTGCGTAATGTCCTTCTCTTCATTCGTAAGCTTTATGCGATAGAATTCAGGCTTCTGATAGGATACTTCCACCTTGTACTCGAGCGGTTGCTGACTGGTATGCAGGGTCATTGTCCCGCTTCCTTGATAGCTTTCCATATTGTTTACAAACTTGTCGAGATCCTTAACTACGGACTCGGCGTCCTTCGTACCGCAAGCACTCATTACTAATGCAAAACATAATAAAATTGCCGCGGTCCATGTGATGCGACGCATGTAATCATCCCCTCTGCACAATGTTTTTCCATCTGATAACATGTCTATGAGGGGACTTGGACATTTATGCGGACTAGTTTGACAAGCATGACAAGCTTTATTCAGCGTCGTCAATAAGATAAGCATCAGCAAGGAAAGGACATATCGAAAAAGCTCTTTCAGACTCCAATCGGAATGTGAAAGAGCTTAGATAAATGTTAGGACTTCTGGTTTTCAAAGCTATCTCAGGTGTAGCAACAGTTATTTAACGGTTGTTTTTCGAGACCAGATCAAGACGGGTATAAATAGTAGTGCAAGTACTCCCCCAGCAAGAGAAAGTACCATATAGCTTGAATTCGCTACGACCAACCCCGCCAACGCTCCACTCGATGCTCCAGCCAAAGCAATAGTTACGTCAACCGTTCCTTGTGTTCTTGCACGAGTAGTCGGAGTCGTCGCATCCACAATGAGTGTGGTGCCGCTTATCAAACCAAAGTTCCATCCTAACCCAAGCAAAGCGAGAGCGATGATGAGCAGCGGCATTGAATCAGCAGGTGCGGCTGAGGCAAGAATACCTGCAGCAAGCAGCGTGACACCTGAAGCAATTGCCATTGCAGTTCTTCCTACTTTGTCAACGAGTATGCCTGTTATAAGTGAAGGAAGATACATGGCGCCAACATGAATACCAATGACCAATCCTACGTCACTTAAGCTATGTCCATGATGRCTCATATTGATCGGTGTCATCGTCATAATGGCTACCATAACCATTTGAGTTAAGATCATAATTGTTGCTCCAACCACTACTCCTCTTTTGTTAATAACTAATGTAGTGGCGTTCGTGTCTGCTAGAATACTTTCATTTGATCTCTGTACTGTCGCAATTGCTTTTGCTATAAGGAGCGGATCAGGGCGAAGCAAGATCAGCAGTACCAAACCAGCAAGGATGAATGCTGCTGCTGCCAAAATGAATGGACCTGCTAGCGCTGGAACTCCAATAGAAACAGCAAACCATCCCATGTCATCAACCAAATTAGGTCCAGCAACAGCACCTAGTGTAGTGGAAACTAATGCGATGCTGATTGCAGTTGCACGCTTTGTTGAAGGAGCCATGTCGGTACCTGCATATCGTGCTTGTAAGTTTGTCGCCGTGCCTGCACCATAAATAAACAATGATGCAAAAAGAAGAACAATATTACCAGTAACGGCTGCAACTACGACTCCAATCGCACCAATACCGCCTGCAAGAAATCCTGACGCTAAACCTATTCGTCGCCCATACCGCTCTGAAAGCCTACCTACCAGTAATGCTGCAACCGCAGATCCCAAAGTAAATAAAGCAGCTGGAACGCCTGTAACGCCCTCTGTGCCAATCATATCCTGTGCAAGTAAAGCTCCAACAGTTATACCCGCCGCAAGACCCGCTCCTCCAAAGATTTGTGAAATAACTATAATGACCAACGTACGTCGATAAAGCCGTTCTCGCTCACTTGGAGAATCTATGTAACGCTGCAACTTAGCTGGTTGCGTCTGTGAGGAAACGAGATCACTACTATTCTTCTGCATCACTAAGAACCCCTTTCCCCTACGAACAATGACATGAACAAATTATACAATTTTTTTTGAAAACTGGGATCATTATATTTCGTTAGCTACCTCTGCCTGCACTTCCCCCCGTCATCCGTCGCAGATGCTCCCCGCCTAAAGACCAGCACAGCTAATGGTCTAAGGACCGTTACGAAACCGTCACACACACTCTACAATTAAGACATAGATGAGCAACACGAAAGGATGTTTGAATATGAAAAAATTGTTTCGATCAACAACGGATAGCAAAATTACAGGTCTTTGCGGAGGCCTCGGACAATGGCTGRGCATTGATTCCACAATTGTTAGACTTTTAGTTGTCATAGCTGCATTCTTTAGCTTTGGTGGAGTTATTTTGGCTTACTTTATTGCAACACTCTTTATACCTAAAGATTCAAGCAACAGCTTCACATATGTCGATCACACTAATTACTAATTAAGCCAATGTGTACACAGTAGTGTGCAGCATCCTAAACTTTTTGAGGAGAGATGAAGAAATGGGAATTTTAAATCGGGTCGTTAGCATGACAAAGGCAGCAGCAAATGAGATGCTTGATAAGATTGAAAATCCGGTAATGATGCTTAATCATTACTTAAGAGATCTGGACGAGGAAATTTCGAAGGTCGAACACGCTATTGTAGGGCAACTAGCGCAGACGCGAATGCTCCAAGCAAAACTTGGTGAATTACACGGACAATCTGACTATTACAATGACAAAGCGGAACACGCCGCAGTTGAAGGACGCGAAGCTGAAGCACGGACAGCTCTTGAAGCGAAACTTCTCTATTTGGAGCAAGCTGAAGAGACATCAAGACTTCATCATATTGCCGAGCAAGCGACACTAGACCTTGCACATCGCGTAGAGTCGTTAAAGGAAGAGAAGGTCCGATTGCAGGCTAAACGTACAGAGCTTATTACTCGGGTGAGGCAGACGGGCGGACCATCTAACAGCTCCTCTGCACATTCCCCTTATGGAAGCTCGGCTGTACAAGGCTTTGAGAGAATCGAACAAAAGGTAATGGAATGGGAAGCGGAGCGCGAGCTTGCCAAAAGCTCATACGGCCAATATGCCACTGGACAAGGCTTCGAGCAGCAGCAAGAGCAACGAAATGCTCGTGTGGATGAAGAGTTGAAGCGTCTCTTACAGAAGCAATCCAATCATTAATTCTAGATAGCAATTGACCAATATACGATAGGGTGATACAGAAATAATCTTCTGTTTCACCCTTTTCTATTTGCCGTCATTTCTTTCTTTAATCGATTGTGATAAATGTCACAAGTTGTTCATTGTCATATTAATACATAACACATATAATACTAACAAGAGAAGATTGTGAAACTTTTCACCTAGTTGGGCGTTGTGTTCATTACAAGTCTCTTCGCCCTACTACATCTAAGGAGGATATACGATGAAAACAAAGATTGCTGTTATTGGATGTACGCATGCTGGTACTGCTGCCATTACTGGAATAGCTCGCTTATACCCGGACGCTCAAATAACTGTTTTTGAACGGAATGACAATATCTCCTTCCTCTCGTGTGGAATCGCGCTTCATGTAGGCGGAGTTGTTAAAAACGCAGATGAGTTATTCTATGCATCGCCAAACCAGCTAGCCGATCTCGGTGTAACAACGCTCATGCGTCATGATGTGAAGAATGTTGATACTGAGGCTAAGACGCTGCAAGCAACGAACTTAGAGACTGGTGAACAATTCACGCATAGTTATGATAAGCTTGTCGTAACAACAGGCTCCTGGCCGATTATCCCGCAGATGGATGGGATCAATCTAGACAACGTCGTCCTCTGTAAAAACTATAACCACGCACAGACCATTATCGAAAAAGCGAAAACGGCTAACCGAATTGCCGTCATTGGTGCAGGATACATCGGTATTGAGTTGGTTGAAGCATTTGAAATGCTAGGCAAGAAAGTTACATTAATTGATAATATGGATCGCATCCTTTATAAATATTTAGACCAAGAGTTTACTGACCTAACCGAACAAGCTCTTGTAGAACGTGGAGTTCAGCTGGCACTGGGCCAGACGGTAACTTCATTCACTGG
>NZ_JBFUHJ010000293.1:0-7028 GCF_056402455.1 Paenibacillus sp. P4_A7
GTTACGGTCCTAACCCAATACTCCATCAATTGAGCTTTAAAGCATTTAAAGGTGAGCTTGTAGCCATTACCGGGTCTAACGGAGCAGGGAAAACAACGCTGTTTCGAGTCATTCTTGGCGTTCTCCCTTTAATTGAAGGAAGTATGAAGATTGGTGATCGTATTTTGGAGAGCAAACATGATATTCGCTTAGCCCAGAGAAAAATCGGTTTCGTACCTCAAAGCATTAAAGAAGGAAAGCTCCCAATTACTGTTATTGAATCAGTGATGTTGGGCAACTGGGGAACTTCTTTTTCTTATTGGAAACGTCCATCTATCGTGGATAAAGAGAAGGCAGCCACATGGTTAGATTATGTAGGCCTCGGTGACTTGACTGACAAAGATTGCAGACAGCTGTCAGGGGGACAGCGTCAAAGAATGAATATAGCGCGTGCTTTAATCAGAGAACCTGATATCTTGTTGTTGGATGAACCTAGCACTCATCTAGATCCGAAATCACGAGAGCTTCTGTATTCTCTAATTGAACAATGCAGACAGCGTTCACCTCACCTACTCACCCTTATGATTACTCATCTGCTGGAAGAAACGGATAACGTGGTAGACCGTATTTGTCTAATCAATGATGGACAAATGACAGAAGTCAGTGGACGACAATGACACTATTAGACTATTTGCAAATCCCATTGTTCCAACGGGCACTATTAGCCTGTCTCATCGCAGGTGGGTGCTTATCTCTCATAGGGATAGTCGTTATCCAATTTCAGCTCACAGTTGTTAGGTTTGCTCTTATGCACCTTGCCCTTCTAGGAGGCGCATTCGGCTTACTCATTGGTGCCAAACCGATGTGGGGAGCTATGCTTGCTATCCTTGTTGGATCCATTTTATTCGGTCCTCTATCCTCAAAGATTAAATTGGAGCCTGCAATAACAGGAGCTTTCTTAATGACGGGCTCCTTGGCCGCTGCATTAATGCTCTTCCATGTTGGTGGCATTCCCGCCATGGAAGTATTTGGACTGTTTGCTGGCAGCATCCTTACATTAACATCGTTAGATATTTGGATCTTATGTTCCATCAGTTTTATTATTGTGGTTCTGTTTGTATGCTGCTATAGAGAAATTCAATTGGTCCTACATGATTCGGAGCAAGCACAATGGCTTGGAGTACCTGTAACAACCATTCGCAATACCCTTCTCTTTCTTACTGGCATTGCAATTGGAATCGCAATGAAACTGGTCGGCGCACTACTGATTGACGCACTGCTGCTCCTGCCAGCGATGGCTGCATCAAGAATAGCCCAATCTTATAAGCAGCTTCTATTCTTATCTTCATTGTTTGGAATGCTGACAGCGGTTGGAGGATACTTACTTTCCTTGTTGTTGAATTTACCTACTAGTGCATCCATTACAATGACTGGCGTACTGCTCTTAAGCATTTGCTATTTATATACCAAAAAATGAAATTTTCTGGAGGTTATTTACTGATGAAAGAACGCAATTGGAAATTAAAATTAGCCACACCTATGCTTGCACTGCTAACAAGCTCTGTTATTTTTACAGGTTGTTCTTTGGGGAYGAATGGAGAAGACGTAAGCCATGAACATAATCATAGCAGCGCAGGAGGACATAACGTTGTAGCGTCTACAAGCTGGACAGCTCTGATTGCTAAAACAGCTGGTTTGGACAATATCACTATTCTTGCTCCCGTGGACATGAAACACCCAAATGAATATGATTTTAAACCAAGTGATATCCAGAAGGTAAATGAATCAGATATGGTTCTCTACTCGGAATACGAGCCATTCATGAAGAAAATATTAGAATCGGCGGATGTGCCGGAAGCAGATCGATTTGTGATCGTCACAGAGAATTCTCCAGAGATGTTAAATGAACAAATTAGCTCTCTTGCGGAACAGATGGGAACAACCAACACAGCAAACAGAGCGTTGGAAGAGATTGACAGCACATTCGAAGCCATTCTTGCCGAATCCGCTAAACTTGACTCTGAAGCGAAGCGAGTAGTAGTTCAAGCCTATATGGTGCCTGTGGCTAAGTCCATGGGATATGAAGTGGTTGGTGAATTTGGACCGGCTGAAGTAACACCGTCACAAGCGGCAGAGCTGGCAGCTTTAAAGCCCGCTCTAGTCATTGACAACTACCATTTTCCGCAAGGAGAAGAAATTGCAAAGCTTGCGAACAGCAATCATATTGAACTTAGAAACTATCCTGAAACAGAGGAACAAACTTTAGTTGAGCTTATTCAAGATAACGCTAAAAAGCTGGGATTAAATTTATAGAATACTGCAATTAATATAATTTATACACGACCTTCCACAGACCAGGCAGTCAAGAAAGTCCGTTTTTTTACGGACTTTCTTTACATTACAAAGGACACCTTATATGAAATGGCTCACTACAAAAATGATAAGCCAATTATAAAAATTTTTGTTACCTTAGAAGGAAAATTAGAAGGTACACAATGTAACGATGACATGAGGAAATTAGAAACAAATGAAAGATTTCAAAACCTAATTTGAAAAACAGGTGGAGAATGGAATAACAGGCACCATTGAAAACGTTCAAAAGAAATATAAATCCGATATATTTGGCTTCGGAGAAGTCATGAATAGGCAAGATYACAAAAGCTTCAAAAAAGTCAAAGAAACATGGAATGAGGAGTTCGTGAAAGCGGAGATTGAAGTGAAAGTAAACATGAAAATAAAATCCTTGGGATTGGAAACAAACACTTTTTTAAATGAGAACAATTAATGACATGACGCTAGCAAAAACACGTCGGCTCATGTAGGATTAGTGGAATGGTGGTTTATGAATGGAAGGGCTATCCTTAAAGCAGCCACTTAGACTACCTTAAGAATAACCCTGCTTTAAATTTTACTCTATTCACCCTAATATCTAACACTTTCAACAAAAGAGTTACAGCCTTCCACTATTCTCGTATAGTCTCTTTAATATCACGCAATTGACTCAATTGATTAGGATCCAGTTTCCCGAATCTGTTTACTTTGACGTCCATACAAACTACGCCTTCGTTGTCAGTAACAGCCTTAACCCAGTTAACAAGTTCATTCGTGTCATAGTTAACTCCTTTATTTCCCCAGCCAGCCCAATTAGGATCATTCGCCCCAAGAAACGTAAAAATGAAATATTGAATTCGTTCACCCTGATCGACCCATCTACCGTTCAGCGGAATATGACCCAATTGATTCGTTTCACCTGCCGAGAAATCCTCATATTCGGTATAGGTAGCGTTGGTCAGCTCAACCCCTGGATTAAATGTAATGATTCTATTTGGATTACCTGACCTAGCTGCATCAGCMAATGTCTTATAGTTATATAGATTTGTCAAATCATCGTAAGTCCCCTTCACCAAATATGGGAACAATCCATCAAACCACCAGCCAGCTACCTTGCTGCCATAACGATCCGACCATTCTCGAATAACTTCCTGCCACTTTTGTATGGTAATCTGAGATGGAGGTCCGTCTGTACCGAGCGAAAAATCAAACGACTTTGTAATCGCATAATCACCTTCTTCTTTATGAGCGGAGTGTGGCGGATTTGCTGGAAGATATAACATTAGTTTTATTCCGTGCGGCTCTAAGGCATCGGCAATCTCCAAAGGTAAGTCCCGCAAAGAACATCTCTCACCAGGCTTTAATCCTGCTAATTGGTCATAAGTCGCGTTTGGCGAAAGATGATAGCCACTGTTTTGTCCCAAGGTTAGCAAAACAAAGCCTGCACCTGATTCCACAACTTGCTTAACATAATTGTCGACATCAAAGCCGTTGATTAAGTCATTCCAGCTCTCTGAATCCATCCATTGTTCCTCAGGATTGCTTATTACGCGGTTAATGTAGTTGGATATAAAGTGATGTGAAATACCATACTTTGCGTCTTTTAGCCAATTCGTGTTTGGGTTTGCCATGCTTGTCTTCCCTTCAGTTTCAGTTATTTTATTATAAGTTCTCTTATACAGCGACTGTTGCGCTAAGAACCAATCCATTCTAGAACTGAAAAAACTGGTCTGTGATCAGAAGCTACATCTTCCTTAATGACTTGCGAGCTAACTATACGCCATTGATTCTTGTTTCCGTACATGATGTAATCAATCTTACCGTCATCTTCATGGGTCCAATCCGTAATACCTGCAGTAGCGTCTATCCACTTACTCGTAAAAGTCTTGATCGTATCTGTCTCCGGAGTTGCGTTCAAATCACCAGCCAAAATGTAAGGGGAGGCTGTACCGTAAAGTTCAATAATCTTATTTACTTGTGCTGCCTGCATACTCTTCGGGATCCATTCTAGATGTGTGCCGGAGAACGTAAACTCAGGAAATCCGTTCTCGGGTTCAATCTTTACCGTTAACACAATACGCTGCTCATCTCCGTCTATTATCGGCAGTAAAGTTACTTCAGAATAGGCAATTGCATAACGAGAGAGCAACGCCATGCCGTATTCGCCGCCGGTGAGATCTATTGCCTTACCGAAAATTACATTCATTCCAGTCCATTCCGCCAGTTTCGAAGCTTGATCTACGTTACCGCTTCTAGGGACATTAATATCTACCTCTTGCAAGGCCACTATGTCTGGATTCAAGCTATTAATAACTTCAGCAATTCGAGGTAAATTTAAAATGTTATCGTTTCCTACACCATGATGAATATTGTAAGTCAGGATACGCAGGACAGGATTAATAAATACTTCAGTCGATGCATCCATTTTTTCATCCCTCTTTTCGATAAATTCATAGTTAGCTATAATTGCATCAGCGTCTGATCGTAGATATTGACGTATTATTAATTCATCCATATTCTCGCCCTTAGTCAATAACTTGAGATTAGCTGGTACTGAGCTGTTCACTTACTTCGCTCAGCAACAATTTTAAGCTGCTGATTACGATGCTCTAGAAACTTTTTCATATAAAACTTCAATACAAGCCGCTCTGCAATCCATCCGAGAACGCCTAATGGAGCTTCAAAATATAAAGTATCAGTCATGATCGTACCTTTATCTGTTGCCTGAAATTCATGTACATGCCTTAAGCTCTTAAAAGCACCCTTCTGCATCTCATCAACAAACAAATATGGTGCATCGTATTCAGAAATCTTAGATGTAAGTCTCTGTCTAACTCCGAAATGCGCAGCCTCAAATGTGACGAGCTCTCCGCCTTTAATAGTTCCGTATGTAACACCTGCTACGGCTCTCTCCTTCGTATGTTTCCATACTGTCTGAGTATGGATATCGATATTACGTGCTATATCAAAGCATTTTTCAATAGGTGCATCGATCTCGATATGTGTGGTTACAACGACCATATTCTGCAAACCCTCCGCATTTCTTGTATGTAAAATGGTTCTATTGTATGCTTTCAACCTGCTCCTGCAGCTGTTTAAGCAGCGATCTTGCTTCTTTGCGAGACCGTATGATATATATCTCCTTCTGCTTATCGAATTGCTCAAGCTTCTTCATAATTGCAGGTCTATTACGGTGCTTAAAGTTCCAAATGAATCGAATGAATGAACCGTCAAGCTGTTCAGGGCACTGCTCATTCAGATCGACTCTTGTGCGTCCATTATATTGAACTCTTCTTTTCAGCACACCATAAATACAGAGCAGCCGAGGCATATCCATAAAAATCACAGCATCCGCGCGCTCCAGCCGCAGATCCAGCGTTCTCGAATAATTTCCATCCATGATCCACTCGTCTTTAGCAGTGAACTTGCGTATTAGTTCATCCCATTCCTCATTTGGCGTTGCTATCCAATTTGGCTGCCAATAATAGCGATCTAAATGTATCACCGGAATATTCAATATGCTATTCAGTTGCTTCGTAAATGTGGACTTTCCTGCTCCTGCAGATCCTATAATGAGGAAACGCTTCATATTATGTAAAGACATTATTGAAGTCCATCCTTAACCATTTGTAGAAAATAATCTTTATGATCAGCATGACAAGCAATCAAATACGGCTGCTCGATCATTCCAGAGAACGGACGTCCTTCATAATCAATAACAATTCCCCCAGCTTCCTGCACCATCAGTACCCCCGAATAGAGATCTTCTCCCTCCGAGTTGTACAATATGATACCATCCAGGTCCCCTCTAGCTAACAYACACCACTGTAGAGTGGGTGCCCACAAACGCATCATTCTCTTTGTATTCAAATCAATATACTGACGCAGCTTTACAGCGTTCGGATCATTTTGCACACTATGCCCTTGAATCCAGCCAACCCTTGCTTTAACAAAAGGCTTCGCTTTATTCATTGAAATAGCTGCGTTGTTACAGCTAGCACCCTCCGTTGCAATTGTCGAATATAGGCGGTCTGTTATTGGCTCATAAATGACAGCAAGTACAGGTACACGTTTGTATATTAAAGTAATAGATACTGCAAATAGCGGCAGCCCAATAGCAAAGTTATTCGTCCCATCCAGAGGATCGACGAGCCACATCCAGTCGCTTTGAATCRCGTTATCTCCACATTCTTCCGATCTAATTCGATGATTGGGGAACAGCAGTTTTATTTTATGTAAAATAATCGCTTCCGCCATATGATCGACTTCAGTTACGATATCACCGTGGATATCTTTTTCATCATACTGTGTAAGCGTTCCGAACCGTTCACGAAGTAATCTTCCAGCTTCATATGCTGCCGCTATTGCAGCTTCACGTGCCATACGTATGACTGATAAATCCATACTGCTCACCCACTTATAAAGTAATGTATTTTCTGGCCAACTATATATTTTCACTTTAATTATTAAACAAGATTGATGATCTCATAATTCGTCCATGATTAATGATTAATCCAATACTTACAAATCCCATTCTTTATCYCTTCTAACACACCATTGTTGCTCTCA
Organism: Paenibacillus sp. P4_A7; assembly: GCF_056402455.1. Lineage (NCBI taxonomy): Bacteria > Bacillati > Bacillota > Bacilli > Caryophanales > Paenibacillaceae > Paenibacillus > Paenibacillus sp. P4_A7. Next base: position 6,880 of record NZ_JBFUHJ010000293.1, read on the forward strand.
ATAACTTTTCTTGATCGTGTATTGGTATCATCACATGTTACTAATATCTCTTCTATCCCCATTTGCTTTGCAGCTTTTAGCAGTTCAGCTAAAAATAACTTTCCGTAACCCTTACCTCGTTCACTTGGTCTTACCATATAACCGATATG
>NZ_JBFUHJ010000294.1:0-6987 GCF_056402455.1 Paenibacillus sp. P4_A7
CCGCTCTGTAGTGGCAGTTGATTTAGCCTTCACAGTGCGACTGCGAGTCGGAGACGCTTTAGCAGCTGCCGAACTGCCTCGCTCTTTTCCTGATTTCCCCGATTCTGACGCTTCACTTTCAAATGATGTTTTAGCGGCTCGAGATTGTACACGAACCTTGTCCACAATCATCGTTGCAAATTTCTTTACATTTTCCATGAATGCACCGTCGGAAGCAGTTCCCCTCGATATTTCAGTCAAGCGACGCTCCCAAAGTCCCGTCATTTCTGGCGATGTTAAAAGCTCGATACCAGCTCCGCGAATTAATTCAATAGCGGTACGGCCTTTTTGTGCAATTTGAATTTTTTTGCCTTGCATCTCAACATATCCAACATTTTTTAATCGCTCGATAGTCGCAGCGCGCGTTGCCGGGGTTCCGAGTCCTGAGTCCTTCATCGCGTCGCGCACATCTTCATCCTCAATCTGTTTTCCCGCGCTTTCCATCGCCTTCAGTAATGTTCCTTCTGTATAATGCTTTGGAGGCTGCGTATCTTTTTCCTTCACGACAGCATCCGTGCATGTGATACCTTCCTGCGCATCAATGGAGAATGGCTCGCTTACCTCGATTTCCTCATCCTCTATGCTCTCCGAATCCTTGCTTTTAGAAGACTTTGCCTTATCTTTCTTCTGATCAGCATATATAACCTTCCAGCCTAAGCTAATCAGCTCTTTCACCGTTGTTTTGAAACTTTCATTTTCCACTTCGGTCAGCACCGTATGCACTTTATATTCCGCTGGTGCATAGAACTGCGATAAGAATCGTCTAACAATTAGATCATATAACTTCTGTTCATCTGGACTAAGTCCATTAGCCTTACGATTGGTTGGCAAAATCGCATGATGATCCTCGACCTTAGATGGATTACAGATGAACTTATTCCCTTTGTGAACAAGACTTCTGTTTGCGCCCTTCACTAGATCGTCATAGATCGTACCTTGCAGAGCGGACAATGTTTTGTGCATTTCCGGAATATTCTGCTCCGTCACATAGTTGGAGTTTGTCCTCGGATACGATATAACCTTATGTTTCTCATACAGCGCCTGTGCGGTATCTAGCGTTTTCTTTGCAGAAAATGAATATTTTCCGTTCGCTTCACGCTGCAGTAAGGTGAGATCGTACAGCTTGAAAGGAAATTCCTTCGTATCCTTTACATCGTAGGAGGCAATCTGTCCGGGCTTCCCCTTCACCTTAGCAGCAAGTGCCTCCACTTTAGCTTGATCAGTCATTCGCTCCCCTTGCCACATCCCCCGATAAGACATTTCATTCTGTATAAAATGTCCTTCCAGGTCAAAAAACTTTAACGAAGAGAACGCTTCGATCTGTTTCTGTCGATCATATATAAGAGCAAGTACGGGTGTCTGTACTCTTCCGACTGACAGAAGCACATTATGTTTGGTCGTAAAAGCACGTGAGCCATTCATACCAATCAGCCAATCTGCTTCGCTTCGAGCTGTAGCCGCTCTGGTTAGATTCTCATAATCAGCACCTTCTCTAAGCTCTGCAAACCCTTTTCTAATCGTTTCTGGAGTCAAGTCAGAAATCCATAGCCGCTTAACTGGTTGTCGCAGTTTAAGATGACGCTGAATGAGTGAGAAGATGTATTGTCCCTCTCTCCCAGCATCACAGGAGTTGACAAGCATATTGCTTCGTTTTGCTAACTCCCCTATTACTTTCAACTGATCAATCGTCTTCACGTTAGGAACAAGCTTGAATTGATCGGGAATAATCGGAAGATCATTGATGTTCCATTTCTTATAACGATCATCATATGCGTCTGGTTCAGCGAGACCAATCAAATGCCCAATCGCCCAAGTAATAATATACTGTTCACCTTCAATATAGGAACGGTGATTTTTCGCTTTGGGATCAATCGCGGCAGCTATATTGCGTCCCATGTCTGGTTTCTCCGCAATTATGAGTGTCTTCAAAAGATGATCGCTCCTTCACTAAGCACAAATCCAAAATTTATCTTTTTATTATGGTGTTTCTATTTTATTAAGTATCGTAGTAAATATCGAACGAACACCATCGGACCATTTGGGATCCTCTGCGTATTTCCGATTAATCCATGTAATAGGATCTACTTCTGTTGGACGACCCTTACTTAAATTAACGATTGTTCGTGATGCTATCTCTGCCGACTCTTGAATGGTCGTATTATAATCCTTCCAACTATGAAACACATTGAATGGATTGTTGGCGATTTGCTTCGACTGCTTATTCGTTTTTGGAACAAATGCTTGCTCCTGACCAGTAATAGCAAATAATAATACAGGATGTATATCAAAATTCTTTGCAGCTCCCACTATTGCGTCGAAATAGGGCTTGTCCGCAAGTAGAGACGATCTCGATTCCAAAAAACGAATAAGCTTCTCCTCATCGATTGGTTGATAACGAAGCTGTGATGGTAGACCATCCTCAGCAACTTTAATCGGCTGTACTGGTTTCATGACAACTGGAATTTGCATCTTATTTAATATCGGCTTACTTAAAGACCAACCATATAATAAGGTAGCAAGTACTACACAGACGCTAAGCGCACTATACATAGTAACTACTGATCTCTGCTTACGCTTCGCTTGTATGGATGCAGAATTCGGAAGCTTAATAACCTCTGCTAAAATGGTAGCATCCTGTTCCGCGAGCAACGTTACTGATTCATGCTTTAATAAGTCTCGGAGCTGCGCCCACTGACTATTATTAATATCACTGCTAAGTGCGGGTTCAACATCCAAATCTGAAGAAAGCTCGTTGAACAAACGATGAAGCACTGATTTAGGACAGCTTATTCGGAGCTGTTCTTCCACCCATGCATGAAGAGGCTCATACACACCTTCAGTAGTGTGCCCAAGTGATAAGCATACTCTGAAAATATCATCCGCTTTAACCGGTCTTTGATGCTCAAGTACAGCTGTTCGGATGAGACTCGTTGTAATTGAACGCTTCAGACCGTCTTCAAAGTTAGGCAATTGCTTATGGATGATGCGGTTTACGGCATCTGCTACGATTTCTGCTCGTTTCTCATGAGGCATTGCAGCATATTTATGCTGTACATAAGCTCGGATATTACGAACGTCTATTGGTGACAGAACATATGCTTCTTCGGCTGGCATCACGAATCGCTCCTTCGCGTCAACTCACACCGATTTTACCACAACTTTCCTTATTTTGTGGAGCTTAGTTTTTGAATGCTCAATTGAATAGACGGCTGCATGATAAAAGCAGTAATTTGCTCCTTCTCGCCAACCGTAAACTGATATTCACAATCACAATCTTCATCCTGCGGAACCATCTGTGCGATTGTGCCGTCAAGCGTACAAATGACTAGAGCTGTAAAACTAATAAAATCATCTGGAACCGCATGTCCCGGTGCTAACTCGCAGCGAAGAACAATATCAATCCATTGATCATCTCGCCGTTCGATCCTCGGTTTAAAGGATTGAAACTTTAACTCAATAACTCGTTCTAATTCATATTTAATCATAGGTATCCTCCTGCTCCAAAACATTATTATACCTTATTTAAGCAAAAAAAGCGCCCGTAGGCGCTCTTTTTTCCTGCATATTTTACTCTCATAACCTAGGATGTATCCTCACTAGTTAAGGCAACATCGAGGAACCCATCAAATATTTATCAACCTCACGAGCCGCTTCACGGCCTTCGTTGATTGCCCATACAACTAAGCTCTGACCGCGACGCATGTCGCCCGCAGCAAACACTTTTTCAACATTTGTGTTGTACTTCCCATAGGTTGCCTTCACGTTTGTACGGCGATCCTGTTCAAGACCTAGCTGATTAATAATCATATTTTCTGGACCTTCAAATCCTACTGCAATAAAGACTAGATCTGCAGGCCATACTTTTGCAGTACCTGGAATTTCACTATATATTTTACGGCCTGTCTCATCAACTGTCCGTTTAATCTGTACCGTATGAAGCTCCTTCAGTTTGCCATTTCCATCTCCGACAAATTTCTTAGTCAGTACAGAAAATGCACGAGGGTCTTCACCAAACAATGCTTTCGCTTCTTCTTGTGCATAATCGAGCGTATACACATTCGGGAATTGCGGCCAAGGGTTTTGCGAGTTATCACGTACAAGAGGCGCTTTTGCGTGTGTACCAAATTGAGTGACTGTTTTACAGCCGTGACGCAGTGCAGTAGCTACGCAATCTGTACCTGTATCTCCGCCGCCAATAACGATAACGTCCTTGTCTTTTGCAGAAATATAGTTGCCATCTTCCAAATTGGAATCCAAGTAGCTTTTGATTGTGCCATTCAAATAGTCCATCGCCATGTGTACGCCGTCTAGTTCACGGCCTTCCATTTCGACGTCGCGCGCTTTCGTTGAACCTCCACAAAGCACTACCGCGTCAAATTGTTCGACTAGTTCCTTCGCTGTAATATCTTTGCCGATCTCCGTATTAATTACGAACTCAACGCCTTCCGCTGCCAAAAGGTCAACGCGGCGCTGAACAACATGCTTCTCTAGCTTCATCGTAGGTATGCCGTAAGTAAGTAATCCGCCAATCCGATCAGCACGTTCGTATACCGTTACTGTGTGGCCAGCTTTGTTTAACTGTGCCGCAGTAGCCATTCCAGCAGGTCCAGAGCCAACAACTGCAACTCTCTTACCTGTGCGTAGTTTAGGCGGCTGAGGAACTACCCATCCTTCATCAAATCCACGATCTATAATAGCTTGTTCGATCGTTTTTATTGTAACGGAGTCACCAATTAGACCAACCGTACAAGAACCTTCACATGGAGCTGGACATACACGACCGGTAAATTCAGGAAAGTTGTTCGTTTTATGCAGACGATCAAGCGCTTCACGCCATAACCCGCGATAAATTAAATTGTTCCATTCAGGTATTAAGTTATTGACCGGACAGCCAGACACTGTGCCCCCAATCTCAATGCCTGTATGACAATAAGGTGTGCCGCAATCCATGCAGCGAGCTCCTTGCGTCCTCAACTGCTCATCAGAAAAATGTTTGTGAAACTCTTGCCAGTCTTTAATACGTTCCAGCGGGTCGCGATCCGCCGGCAATTCGCGTTGGTATTCCATAAAACCAGTAGGTGTAGACATGATCGCAGCTCCTCCATCCAAAATCCCCGTTTACCCTTATAAAAAACTTCTCTTTCAAATATATCGGGAATCCATCTCATATTCAATATCAAACTTCATCAGCATAAAGTAAAAAAAACGAGTCACTCATAAACTATTTTACAACATCCTAGCATTTCTACTCTGTAGACGTTAATGGATTATCCGTACAATCATTTGCACTTTGTTACATATCGTTCGTCAAATGTATAATTTAGTGAATGAAAGTTAGCTAGAATGCCTAATGAAAGTTTGAAATGTAAAAGAATATGCATTTTTCTCATCACTTGGTCTGTACGTACTTTCCACAAGCTTCCACTCTGCTGCTGAGAAGATAGGAAAGAATGCGTCACCGCCCGCGATTTCTACATCTACTGCCGTTAGTAATATTGTGTCTGCGTAAGGAAGAAATTGTTCGTAAATCTCTGCTCCGCCCATAATGAACAAGTCATCTTCTTTATAAAGACTTAGAGCATCCTGCATGGAATGGACAATCTCGCAACCCTCCTGCTTAAAATCAAGCTGCCTGGTTAGAATGACATTCTTACGATCTTTTAGCGGCCTGGGAAGTGAATCAAATGTTTTACGACCCATCAAAACGGTATTGCCCGTAGTCTTTTTTGTGAAAAAAGCCATTTCTGCGGGCAGGCGCCATGGCATTTGATTACCGATCCCGATCGTCCGATTGCGATCCATCGCTCCAATTAATGTGATAGACATTGAAGACCAATCCTCTCAATAAATTTGTATTAAACGGCTACCGGTGCTTTAATACCCGGATGAGGATTGTATTGTTCTATGGTTAGATCATCGACATCAAAGTCGAAAATCGACTTTTTGTCAGCGTTAAGCTTCAATTGAGGCAATGCTCTCATTTCTCGTGACAATTGTGTCTCGATTTGATCTAAATGATTTGTATAAATATGTGCATCACCTAATGTATGCACGAAATCCCCTACCTCAAGTCCACATTCATGTGCAACCATATGGGTCAACAAGGCATAGCTGGCGATATTAAAAGGGATACCAAGAAAAATATCAGCACTGCGCTGATAAAGCTGACAGGAAAGCTTGCCGTTTGTTACGTAAAACTGAAACATCGTGTGGCATGGCGGCAAAGCCATATTACTTGGCACATCCTCTGGATTCCAAGCGGAAACAATTAGTCTCCTTGAATCAGGATTGCTTTTGATTGTCTCAATTACATCCTTCAACTGATCAATCGTATCTCCTTGCGAAGTTTTCCAATCACGCCATTGCTTACCGTATACATTGCCTAGCTCACCGAATTCAGCCGCGAAAGAGTCGTCTGTAAGCACATTTTGCTTAAACAACTCCATTTGCTCCTCATACAGAAGTTTAAAGGCTTCATCCTGTTGAGAACGCAAGCCGAAGTTTGTCATATCCGGTCCTTTATAAGATGAGCTTTCCACCCATTTTTTGAATGCCCATTCATTCCAAATGTTATTATTATTTTGAAGAAGATAACGTATATTCGTATCCCCTTGGATAAACCAAATCAACTCGCTTGCAACTAAACGAAAAGGTACACGCTTCGTTGTAAGCAACGGAAATCCCTCATTTAAATCGAATCGCATCTGATATCCAAATGTCGAAATGGTACCTGTCCCTGTACGGTCTTCCTTCTTTGTTCCATGCTCTAATACATATTTCAACAGTTGCAAATAAGCCTGTTCACTGTTACTCATGCCGATACATCCTCCTGACTAGCTGTCACCGATACATTAATTAAAATAACAATTATTATATCATTATTTCTGATCCCTGTCCTGCTTCCGTTTCTTTCTAAGCGTATGTCTCTCAGGCGCAGATGCATTCAGC
>NZ_JBFUHJ010000295.1:0-6978 GCF_056402455.1 Paenibacillus sp. P4_A7
GTTAGGAGCCAAGCTGTCATGAAATAAATGGTGAACACGCTGCTGTAAGGCAGGGTCGAAATATATAAGTACATTCCGGCAGAGAATGACGTGGAATTCATTGAACGTACTGTCGGTAGCTAGATTATGCTGAGCAAACATAATATTTTCGGTAATGAACGGACGGAATAGCGCGTGCTCATGATTCGTTGTATAGTACGTAGAGAACTCCTTGGTACCGCCAGCCAGTAAGTAGTTTTTCGTAAAGGATTGCATCCGCTTAAGCGGAAACTTTCCCTTCTTAGCCAGCTGAATGACATGATCATTCATATCTGTTGCATATATTTTAGTTTTATTCAGCAAGCCTTCTTCCAGAAGTAGAATAGCCATGGAGTAGGCCTCTTCGCCTGTAGCGCATCCTGCATGCCAAATTATTATTTCAGGGTAGTCCCTAAGAAGGGGAACAACCTCTTGYCGAAAGGCTTGAAAAAAACTAGGGTCGCGAAACATTTCAGTAACTTTAATAGAGAAGTCGTTTAATAATTTTTCAAAGTAGCCTGGCTCATGAAGCACCTTGTTAAGCAATGCGGTTATTGTTGGCAGACTATCGAGATTCATCCGATTTAATATTCGTCTGTGAATGGAAGAACGTAAGTAATTTCGGAAGTCAAAGCCATGTACAGAGTAAATACCTTCTAATAATAATGTGATTTCGATGTTTTCCAATTCGTCATGGGAAATACCTTCGACAGTTGCGTTATCCTCATTTAAGTTGTTAGTCAATTACCCACCTGCTTTGTTAACCACACCCGCATTAGCGAAAATAGCTGATCCATATTTATCGGCTTGCTAATATAGTCGGAAGCCCCGGCTTCTAGACATTTCTCTCGATCACTTTTCATCGCTTTGGCTGTAAGAGCAATAATTGGCATCTGCTGTAGCGCAATATCCTGACGAATCGCCTGCATAGTTTCAAATCCGTCCATGAGAGGCATCATAATATCCATAAGCACTAAATCGAAATCAGTGTCCTTGTCCAAAATTTCCATACATCTTTTTCCGTTTCCAGCGACCGTAACATTAATCTTTTTATTTTCGAGCGCCTTAACAATTGCAAATACATTACGCGCATCATCCTCGACGAGCAATACCTTCTTCCCCTCGAATAAGAAATCCTCTGATTCTAAAGGGAGATAGATCGATTGCTCGATTGCCTCAGTTGATGAGACAGCTATTGGCAGCTCTGAAGCCACTGCGACCTCCTGTCGAGCTACTACAATCGGATTGGTAACAGCAGGATTCATACTTGGTATATAAAGAGTAAAGCTACTTCCTTCACGCGGTGTACTCTTCAAAATAATACAGCCGCCTAATAGCTTTGAAAACTCGCTGCAAATGGATAGGCCTAGACCAGTTCCGCCATATTGCCGATTAGTTTTACCATCAACCTGTTGGAATGCCTCAAATATTAATTGCTGCTTGTTTAGAGGAATCCCAATGCCTGTATCTATTACAGATATAGCAAGTACACTTTGACCGCTATACATCGGCAGTAATTGATTTACACTCAACGGAGTGGCSTGCTCAAGCTTTAGTGTAACGGAACCATATTCTGTAAACTTAAATGCGTTGGATAATAGGTTTTTCAAAATTTGCTGTAGTCTTTGTCCGTCCGTGTGCCATAGATTGGGGAGGTTTTCCTCAGTCAGAATGTTGAAATCCAAATTCTTCTTCTCTGCAATCTGATCAAAACTAAGCTTCATCAGCTCTGGAATCTCCGTTACATTAACTTCATCAATCGTCAAAATCACTTTTCCTGCTTCTATTTTGGATAAATCAAGAATATCGTCAATCAGCTTCAAGAGATCAGTTCCTGATGTATAAATGACGCTGGCATAACCCTCTTCATCTTCAGTAAGCGTATTGTTTTCATTTTCTGTAAGAATCTGTGACAGGATCAAAATACTATTTAATGGTGTGCGAAGCTCGTGAGACATGTTAGCTAGGAAATTGGTTTTGTACTGTGAACTCTTTTTCAATTTTTCAGCATAACCCTCAAGCTCTTTTTTTGCTTTTTCTAGTTCCTTCGTTTTCTGTTCAGCAAATAAGTTTTGTTCCTCCAAGTGCTCCGTAGTCATACTCATTTCTTCTTGCTGCATTTGAAGTTCTTCGGATTGCGTCTGCAGTTCTTCGGTCTGTGCTTGAAGCTCCTCCGTAAGGACTTGCGATTCGCTAAGCAATCGTTCTACTTCCATTCGACCAGCTACGTTGTTAACAGCAATGCCGAAATCAATCTCGATTTCCTCTAACAGCTTCAAATGCTGAGAACTGAATGATTCAATAGAAGCGAATTCAACGACAGCTTCAACCTTATCTTCAAATTCAATTGGAACAATTAATATACTTTGCGGCTGTACCTGTCCAAGGCCAGTTGTAATAAGCGTATGATGCTCAGGAAGATTGTTTAGCAAGAAAACACGTTTCTCTAGAGCACATTGTCCAACAAGTCCTTCTCCTAGAAGAAAGCTAGACACACCCACGTCTTCACCATAACTGGCATATGACGCTATCTTTACTAGCTTTTGCTGTTCCCCTGATCCTGTGCGAATATAAAACACGCCATAAGTGGCGTTAAGCATAGGGGCTACCTTCGAAAGAAACGATTGGGATAACGTAGATAAATCATTAATGCCCTGATTCATTGTTGCGACTTCAGCAACCTTAGTTTGGATCCAGTTTTGCATTTCCAGACTAGTAAGCAGTTTATTAGTAGCATCGGCAAGATCCTTAATCTCATCTCGCGTATTTACTTTAATTCTTGTCGTTAAATCCCCGCCAGCAGCAGCGATTTCAGTAATAGTTTTAACGACCTGCTTAATGGTTTTTACAATAGAACTGGAAACAAAAGCGACAATCAAAAATGCAATGATCGTTACAATGAACAGCATCACGTAAATTCCGATGGTTAATATACGATTTCTATTTTCCATCTCTATGATATACATTTTTGTGGCCTCTATTTCTTTGTTACCCATTGATTCAAATTGAGCCCGAAGTGAATCTATCCCTTTTTTACCAATGTCGTCTTTAAAAAAATCGTTTAATTGCTCAACTTTATTTTCCTTTTTCATTAAAATAGTAGGTTCAGCTGTTTGCTTAATCCAGTTTTGAATATTCAGCTTAATTTCTTCAAGATCCCTCAGCGTACTTGGATTATCGGAAACATAAGCATATAAACTGTTATAATTGGCCTCCCACCGCGATTTGMCATTTTTATACGGATCTAGATAGACCTCATCGCCTGTGAGCAGGTAGCCACGTTGGCCAGTCTCCATACTTATAGCATCATATCGAATGGAAGTAATCAGATTCTGAACTTCTATATCACGGGTTGTAATCGTTTCGACTTCATTTTGTAAGACCGATATTCTTTCGGTTACGGCAACGATGGACACACCTAAGCAGCAAATAATGAGAAAATAGCCAATAGCAATTTTCATACTAATAGGGAATCTTAAATCTCGCAGCATTATAATCTCCTTTTTAACCTTGTATTGTTCAATAGGATTCTATAAGTATAGCATTATTAATTATCTTGTTCCTGCTGTTTCAAAACGACATAAATCGGGTAACTAAAGAAAAAGAGGAAGTGATGCAGAAATGAGCCTATTCATTCAAATCAGTATCGTTATTATAGCCATTGCATTTGTCATTCTGATGTATTCGTTAGTACAGACGTTGAAAATCCTCAAAGATGCGCTAAATGAGATTCGGTTGACGATAGGTCAATTAAGAACCGATGTCTCACAAATTACTGTTGATGTGAAAGGAGCCATTCATAATACGAATGCAATGACGCTTGATGTACGCGAAAAGCTGAGCTCGCTCGATGTCGTATTTGATACGGTAAATGATATTGGTCAAACGATACATACTTTCACAAGAGCAGCCAAGGAATCAGCAGTCAGCTTAGTAACCCCGAAAAAAGATATAGATAAAGATTCAATACGTAACGAGAGCAGCAATCATGCAATAGAGAGTGGAGTTGGAAGTGCGATTATTGATGGCGTTGTTTCTTCTTTACGTATATGGAATAAAATCAAAAAAAAATAAGCTATAATAGAAACAGACAAAGAGAGGATACAAAAAGATGAGAAAACCTTGGATTAGCGTGACGATTCCAGCGAAAGCAGAATATGTCGATATTGTTAGACTTACTTTGTATGGTGTTGCCAACAAAGCAGGTTTTTCGTATGAAGATATTGAGGATATGAAAGTAGCGGTAACGGAAGCATGCAACAATGTAGTGCTTCATGCTTATGATAATAAATCCGGTATGATAGAAATTGTATTCGAAATACATAGAGACAATCTATGCATTCGGATTAAAGATTCAGGAAACAGCTTTATGTATGAGCAGACCATCAATAAGATAGTCCCTTTACATAACAAAAGGCTGAGTGAAGTGAATGCTGGTGGCCTCGGTCTGTTTATGATGCATGYATTAATGGATAATGTTGAAGTACGTACCGAACTGGGTACGGAGGTGATTCTAACCAAGAGAATTGGTAGGAAAGAGGAGATGGCATGACCTCTAATTCATCCTGCCTGAATCTGCAGCAAACCATGGAAAAAATGATGTTCTATCAGGAAACGAATTGTAACGAAACCGCTACGGAATTGTTAAGCCACTACGAATCTATTGTGAAGATGGCAGCTGCAAAAATGTCACGGAATCGCCCGGATCTCTATGAGGATTTATTCCAGGTCGGACAGCTTTCCTTGCTGCGATTGTTTAAGCAATATGACAGCTCAAGAGAGATTCCATTTGAGGGATATGCAGTGAAAAGTATCATTGGGCATCTCAAAAATTATTTGCGTGATAAGTCCTGGTATATACAAGTCCCTAGACGGATTAAGGAAAAAGGCCTGCTCGTTCAGAAGGCAATTGATCATTTAACAACATCGCTTGAGCGCTCACCGAAAATAGATGAAATTGCAAATTATTTAGATTTGTCTGTGGAGGAAACGATAGAGGTGTTGTCATGCCGTGAATCGTATCATTACGTATCGCTTGATACACCGCTGTCTACTGAAGGAGATAGTGCCACAATTGGTGATTTAATAGGTATACCAACGGATGATTATCAGAGCGTAGATAATCGTCTCGACCTAGAGAGTGCATTAGATCAATTAAAGCAAGAAGAGCAAACAGTACTCATACTTGCTTATCACAATGGGAAATCACAGCGTGAGATTGCTGAGCAGTTAGGAGTTTCACAGATGAGCKTTTCTCGTATTCAGAAGCGTGCTATCGACAAGCTGAAAGGTCTGCTAGTTGAAGAAAACGTTGAGTATGATCATTAAAAAAACAGCTCCCATCACGTATTTTAAAAATACGGAATGGGAGCTGTTTTTGAATGATTTTTAAAGGAAAATAGGCTGAGCCATCACTAATGATAGCCCTGCCTATTCATCAGTTAGAATCCTTCGCATGATCGGCTAGTTCTGAAACTTCTTCTTTGACAGTCGATACAAGGTCTGTTGCTTTGTTTCCTACGGTTGATGCAATGTCTTGTGTTTTTTTGCTAATAGACTGGAACTTAGACGAGAGATCCTCACGTAGCTGGACACCCGATTTTGGAGCTAGTAGAAGAGCGGCTACTGCACCAATAGCGCCTCCAATCATTGTACCCATTAGCATTCCGTTACATGTGTTTTCCTTTGGCATTTGAAATCTCTCCTTTTTTTATGATTTTGATCACTGTTTGATGATCATGTGTTGCACGACTTCTTAAGTATGTATTAACCATAAGACACTCTTTTGAAACAGGTGAACCTCTTGATTTTAATTAGACATTTTCTATTCAAGCTTTTTTTCGTTGCGATTGAAAAAAGTGAATAACGCTTAAATAGAGTAAATGATATAATAAGGTAACTAATTTAAGTAGAAAGAAGCAGATGCAGTAATGAGTATTTTCATACATATTTTATTGACGAATGTACTTCCCATGGCAATTGTAGTTGTTCTTGGTATTATCCTTGGACGGAAGTTCTCACTTGATATTAAAACCTTATCCAAATTGAATTTTTACTTATTCTCGCCAGCTATTATGTTCGATCTGCTTTACAATACAGAAATTTCAGGATCTCTTATAGGTAAAATTCTATACTTTCTAGTTTTGTTTATGGTAGGCCAGTATTTAATTGTAGAGATTGTCATTCGAATTAGAGGATATGGACCAAGCATGAAGAGTGCAATGAGAAATAGCGTTCTTTTCTACAATAGTGCTAATTACGGTATTCCGCTAAATCAGCTAGCTTTCGCAGGAAATGAGAAAACCCTCGCGATACAAGTGATTATTATGATGGTTCAGTCATTTATTCCGAATACTTATGGGATATACAGTGTAAATGCACATAAAGCAAATATGCGAGCGATCTGGCACACTATTATTTCGATGCCTATCATTTATGTCATTCCGCTAGCTTTTACTTTGAGAGGCTTAGAGGTTTCAATCCCGCAGTCGATAGCGACTCCGATTGATTATTTATCATCAGCATTTATTGGGACTGCACTTATTACGCTTGGTGTTCAGCTTGGGAATATGGAATGGAAAATAAAGCGATCTCTTCTGATCGATGTTAGTTTGTCCGGTATGCTTAGACTTGTTGCCGGTCCACTGCTGGCATGGCTGATCGTATGGGTTATTGGAGTAGATAAAATGACAGCAGCGGCGTTTATTATATCTTCTGCTGTGCCGACCTCACTAAGCAGTGTGCTGCTTGCTGTTGAATTCGATAATGAGGCTGAGTTCGCATCTCAATCGGTATTTGTCTCTACAATACTAAGCATTATAACGGTAACAGCTGTTATCTTCTTTTTGCAACTGGATGTATGAGGAATAGCGTTTTACGCTATTCCTTTTGATTTTTATAAGAATAGTTACTTTTTAAAGGGATTATCATTTTTTATACTTGTAGGTAAAGAATACCAGG
>NZ_JBFUHJ010000296.1:0-6886 GCF_056402455.1 Paenibacillus sp. P4_A7
GCTCACAAGTAAATATTTTAAGCTGTCCTTGAATCGCTCCGCTGTTTTAGCAAGCTTCCCGCCAATCGCCGGTATTTTATTCAACAACTGCTGCAATTCATCTTTTGCTTTCTGGTAATGACGATCCGTACGAATTTTCCCCAAGTATTGATGCAAGGCACCTACGTTTGGAGCAATCGACATTTCATTATCATTAAGGATAACGATCATATCCTTTTGTTCATGACCAATATGATTCAATGCTTCTAAGGCCATGCCTCCAGTGAGAGCGCCATCACCGATAACAGCTACAACTCGGTTGCTCTCGCCTTTCAAATCACGAGCAAGCGCCATCCCCATAGCAGCAGATAATGATGTGCTGCTGTGACCGGCTTCCCAAACATCGTGCTCACTCTCAGAGCGCTTCACGAATCCGCATAATCCTTTATATTCACGCAAAGTATCAAAGCGGTCTTTACGACCTGTTAAAATTTTATGAACATATGATTGGTGACCTACGTCAAAAACAAATTTGTCATCGGGACTATTAAATAAATAATGCATGGCTAGGGTCAATTCAACGACTCCCAAATTGGAAGCAAGATGACCACCTGTAACGGAAAGCTTTTCAATAAGAAACTGACGAATATCCACTGCCAGCTGCTCCAACTGAGTGGTTGTCAAAGCTTTCAAATCTTGAGGTCCGTTTATCTGGTCAAGCAGCACGTTACTTTCCTCACTTTCGTGGACAGCCTTTTGCAGCTGCCCTCTGAACATATACATTTTTCCTAGTATAGCATACCGAAATATATTTCCCAACTAATTTGATAATGGCTTGTTCGATCAATGATCGCGTTTCACTAAAAAATCTGCAATTTCCAACAGACGCTCCGGCGCTTGAAAATCCGCTTCCAATATGGCCGATTTGGCTTCCTGGGTAAGCAGCTCTACCTGAGTCTTGCTTTGCTCCAGACCTATAAGAAAAGGATAAGTTACCTTATTTTGTTCAACATCACTATTTGTTTTCTTTCCTAGCTTTTTCTCGTCACCGACCAAATCCAAAATATCATCTTGAATTTGAAAAGCTAGCCCAAGGTTGCGACCGTAACGAGTAAGTAATTCAAGCTGCTTAGGACTTGCACCGCCAATACGCCCGCCAGCGGTCACTGAAAATACGACTAAATCACTTGTTTTATGAAGATGAATATATTCTAATTCATCAATGGAGGTAATGCCTTGCTCTCCTAACATGTCAGCAACTTGTCCGCCTACCATGCCAGGTGCTCCAGCAAGCCTTGCCAAATCTTCCACGATGGCTAAGGAAATCTCTGCACTTACGCCCGATAGGCGCGACACTTGAGGTATCAGGTGAAAAGCATGAGTCAGCAGTGCATCACCGGCTAAAATAGCCATTGCTTCGCCAAACACTTTATGATTAGTTGGCTTCCCTCTACGGAAGTCATCGTTATCCATTGCCGGCAAATCATCATGAATAAGGGAATAAGTGTGAATATATTCTACTGCACAAGCAATCGGTATAGCCGCATTCCAAGCTTCTACCTTGCCTGCCACTGCTTGAGCAGCAGTAAGTACAAATGCTGGCCGCAGCCTTTTGCCGCCTGCCTCGAGCGAATAGTTCATTGCTTCTCGAAGTCTTGCTGGAACGTCCCAATTCTCAGAAAGGGATTGTTTAAGTGAAGCTTCCGTCAATTCCACACATTGAGCCAAATACGCTTCTATTGCCAACCTGTCGTTCAAGCTTATTCCCCTTTATCATCGTTTACAGGTGAAAACGGTTTTTTCTGAAATCCCTGCTCCGATTCGATGAGCAATTCAATTTTCTGTTCTACTTGCTCGAGCTTACCGCCGCAAAGTTGAGAAAGCTTCATACCTTCTTGAAATAATTCGATTGCGGTCTCTAATGGCACATCACCGTTCTCAAGCTTGGCAACAATTAAATCCAATCGCTCCATCGCTTGCTCAAAACTTAGCTCGTTATTATTTGTTGCTTCCATCGGCGCTTTCTCCTCTCAATGACCTGACTTGACAATCTATTTGACCGTCTGACATTTTAACTTGAATGTTGTCGCCCTGTTGTACATCTGAGACCGATTTAATTAAACGTTTCTCGTCTGCATCATAAACTAAGCTGTACCCTCGGGACATGACCTTGAGCGGACTCAAAGCATCAAGCTGTCCTATCGTTCCATAAAGCTTAAGCTTACGTTCTTTCATGATCGAATTCATTGCTTGTTCAAGTTGACGGGATGTTGATTGCCATCGCTTTGCTGCAAATGCTACACGCTCACCGGGATGATGTCCTGCAAGCACTCTTTGCACTCGTGCTAATTTTGATTGGCCACCCTCTGTTACCCGCTGCATGCGCTGCACGAGCTGCTCTTGCAAACGATCAAGACGCTGCGCCTGCTCAAGCAAATATTTGCGAGGATACATAAAGAAAGGTGAGCGTCTAATACGCTGTAGCTGCTCCTTATCCTCCCGGACACGGAAACGAATAGCTTGTATAAGTCTTTGCTCCTGCCGTTTGAGCTGTAGCTGTAGTTCAACTATATTAGGAACAGCGAGCTCAGCCGCAGCCGTTGGAGTTGCTGCCCTCAGGTCGGCTACGAAATCTGCCACTGTGAAATCCGTCTCATGGCCAACAGCACTAATGATTGGAATATCAGATGCAGCTATACTTCGTGCAACTGCTTCCTCATTAAATGCCCAAAGCTCCTCAAGCGACCCGCCGCCGCGCCCTACAATTAATACGTCAACCTCGCCAAAACGATTCATTGCTTCTATCGCTTTGACAATAGCAGGTGCTGCTTGCGTTCCCTGAACTAAAACGGGATACACATACACAGGCATTGATGGGTACCGTCGTTGTATGGTGATGATTATGTCGCGCACTGCGGCACCTGTAGCCGAAGTAATGACACCAATTGCACGCGGAAATCGTGGAATCGGGCGTTTGCGCGATTCAGCGAAAAGCCCTTCAGCTTCTAGCTTGCTTTTCAACTGCTCAAAAGCGAGGTACAAGCTGCCGAGTCCATCTGGCTGCATCGCAGTAGCGTAGAATTGATAATTGCCATCCCGTTCGTAGACCGAAATATTACCCCTTGCGATAACTTTCGTACCTTCTCGCGGCATAAAAGGCAGACGTTGATTGTGCGAAGCGAACATGATACATTTCAAGCGACTATCGCTATCTTTCAACGTGAAATACATATGACCGCTTGAATGGTGTGTAAAATTCGATATTTCTCCCCGAATCCACACATCCCCAAGCAATGAATCCGATTCAAACTTCATTCGGATATATTTGTTAAGTTCTTTTATAGAAAAAACGCGAGGTTGTCCTGCCATTCAAACGTCACTCCTAGATTCCGTTTGCCCGCTTTGCTGCTGTTATCGTGTTCTTCATCAGCATCGTGATTGTCATCGGTCCAACACCGCCAGGAACAGGCGTTATAAAGCCAGCCGTATCTAAGCAGTCATCAAAATCGACATCGCCAGCCAGTTTTCCGTCAGCTAAACGATTAATACCTACATCAATAACAATAGCTCCTGGTTTAACGAACCTTTTGTCGATTGCTTTAGCTTTGCCGATAGCCACAACTAGAATATCAGCTTGTTTAGCAAGCTCCTCCATATTTGCTGTACGCGAATGACAAATCGTAACCGTTGCATTTTCACGAAGAAGAAGCATAGCTACAGGCTTGCCAACAATGTTGCTTCTCCCAATGATAACAGCATGCTTTCCTGAAATATCAACACCGCTGCGTTTGATAAGCTCAATAACGCCCGCAGGCGTGCATGGCAGCAAGCTATCATCACCGATAACTAAATTTCCAACACTTTCAGGATGGAACCCGTCAACATCTTTGGAAACAGCAATAGCATCAATAACAGCTTTCTCGTTAATATGCTTCGGCAAAGGCAATTGTACTAAAATACCATTAATTGATGATTGATTGTTCAGTTGATCGATAACGGCCAGCAATTCCTCTTCACTTGTTGTCGCGGCTAAACGATGTACTTCTGAATAAAAACCTAATTGCTGACAAGCCTTCTCTTTAGAACCCACATACACCTTCGAAGCAGGGTCTTCCCCTACTAAAACAACTGCTAATCCAGGCACTATCCCTTTTTCTCTTAAGGCTGCAGTTTCCGTAATCATTTCCTCACGTATAAGGTCAGATATTTTTTTACCTTCAATGATTTGTGCGCACATAGCTCCAGTCTCCTTTTGCATCGTAATATGTAATGACATTCCGATGCTTTTTCTATGATTTCAGTTCGTCTACTCCGAGTAGCAATTTACCAAGTACACCGTTTACGAATTTACCTGATTCTTCTGTACCAAAATGCTTTGCAAGCTCGATAGCTTCATTGATTGTAGCTTTCGGCGGTACGTCATCACGGAAAACCATCTCGTAGCATGCAAGTCTAAGCACTTGACGATCTACACGCGACAAACGATCAACCTGCCAGCCAGTCAAAAACTGCTGAAGCATACCGTCAATAGCTTGTCTATGTTCCATTACACCATAAACAAGCTCGCGAGCGAACTCATCCGTGCTTCCGATTTCTGAAGGGTCAGCACCTATTTCATTATCTTGACGCAGTTCTTCCATAAGCATATCCACTGCATCAGCAGCTGAGACTTCATTCATTTCCATCTGATACAGGCTTGATACTGCTATTTCTCGTGCTAATCTTCGTTTCATGTGACCTCCGCGGCAGCTATATTGCCAATTAAATTGAATTTTACCATACGTTAAAAGCTTCCTTCCTCTGTTGGAGGAAGACGTTTCAAAAAAACCTATGATCTCCTCCCTGCCCCGAATAAGCGGCTATCCGGATTCCGGAGTACGGAGGAGACCACAGGTTCATTTAAACGGTCGAAATCTTTCGAGCAACGAATACCAAATCCGTTGTATTGGCAATAGGGGTTCGTTTCCTAATTCCTTCTGCTTGCCGACCCAATAACCGGCAGCTACAAGGAGCGCAATAAAGACCATGTCCCAAAACCCGACAAACAAATAGATAAGCCCGAAAAACAATCCTGTTGCAGCACCTGCTGCTCGTTTCCCATAGGATGCCCAGAATTCCCTCCACATCAGCAAACTCACCTCTATTCCACGCGACTCTTGAACGTGCCAGTTTGAATGATGTTAGCGATGAAGACAGCTACATTCATAACAGGTATCCCTGTAATTTCCTCAATATGTTCCTTGACAGAACGTTGAACTTCTTCCGTTAGTACAGGAATGGAGCTCTCACCATCCACAACAGCACGTAAAACGATATCAAGACCTGCGTCAGTCGCTCTAATACGTGCGCGCAAATCCTTAACACCACGTTGGCGGGATGCTGCTTTAAGTGCTAAATTCTCGATTGTTTCCATTGAAATACGGATATCTCCAAAGTCTGTTCGCTGGTCAATCGACGGTGCAGACGCTGATCCACGGTGAAGTGAAACGATAAAAAAACGTAAGCTCAATAAAAAAAGAACAACACCTAATGCAGCTATTGTATATTGCAAGGAATCGAGGCGATATAAATCACCTATCAGATCAGCTATAAGATCTTTTGAAATCCCACCGAAACCTAAAATAATTAGGAATATGGATACGCATCCGATTACGATGCTATATAGAAACAAAAGCAGCTTGTCTACGACTTTAATCAACGTAGTGCCTCCTCCTGTCATGCCGAATGAAAACCCCCTAGTGCCGAGCGGCATGCCCAATCACGAGGGGGTTGTACGGAATTCAATTAATGATTGATTCTTTATTTAACTCGGTTTTGCTGGTCTTCTTCATCTGGTTTTTCTGCTGTCTTGAAATGTACATCGTGAATATGTACGTTTACTTCAACAACATGCAAACCTGTCATCATTTCGATCGAACGTTTCACATTACGTTGAATTTCCGAAGCGACCTCCGGAATACGATTGCCATATTCAACAATAATGGATACATCAACCGCAGCTTCACGCTGACCAACCTCAACCTTGACACCCTTGGATAGATTTTTCCGGCCAAGAAGTTCTGCGATTCCACCTGCAAATCCGCCGCTCATTCCAGCAACGCCATCCACTTCAACCGCAGCTAATCCAGCGATTACTTCGATTACTTCGGGTGCAATTTGAATAGTACCCATGTCCGTTTTCTCATACTCCGCAGCGATTATACTCATGATGGTTGTACACCTCCTTAAAGTTGCGCGTACCCAGCATCTAGGCCGAGCAATAGACCGCATCTTGTTAATATACTATATCATTCGTCAGTAATTATGACAAACAATACTAGTTGTTCACAGCTTTGTCGTAATCTTATTCGGGAGCGTTAATATCATAATCCTCTAGGAACTTGATATCAAAATTTCCATCGATGAATTTAGAGTGATTCAGCAGCTTTAAATGGAACGGAATCGTCGTCTTAATTCCTTCTATAGCAAACTCTGACAATGCTCTCTTCATCCTAGCAATTGCTTCCTCGCGCGTCGCGCCCCACACGATCAGCTTTGCAATCATGGAGTCATAATGCGGTGAAATCGTGTACCCAGGATAGACTGCACTATCCACACGTACTCCAGCTCCGCCCGGTGGTAAGTAAAATGGAATATGACCCGGAGAAGGCATGAAATTACGTTCAGAGTCTTCCGCATTGACGCGGCACTCAATTGACCAGCCGTTAATCTTCAAATCACTTTGCGAGAATGACAATGGATTGCCTTCTGCTACTGAAATCATCTCTTTTATTAAATCCACATTCGTGATCATCTCCGTTACGGGATGCTCAACCTGAATGCGAGTATTCATTTCCATGAAATAAAAATTGCCGTCTGGTCCAAGCAAAAACTCAAGCGTACCGGCCCCAGAGTAGTTAACCGCAAG
>NZ_JBFUHJ010000297.1:0-6872 GCF_056402455.1 Paenibacillus sp. P4_A7
GGGTTGCAGCTCGCTTCCAGGCCTGACATTAACCTTGCACATGAAGCAGGCAGCCTTTCCTCCGCAGCGTGTTCGAATAGACACATTAGCTCTTCTTGCTGCGTCTAAGATCGTTGTCCCTGGCCTTACCTTAATAGATCTTCCTGATGGCCAGAAGGTGACCTCACCATTCATTACAGCTCACCTGCCTCTCTCTCACGTATCCAGCGGCGAATGCTGAGCTTTGCAGTCGCAGTGAAGGAATTATACACTTCTATCGCTTGAAGCGCATTCTCATGGATAGCAGGCGCGTCAGCGAACGCTTCTATGATAAGCTGTACCCGATCTTTGCGTCCTCGGAGAACATTAAACCACAGTTCATGAGCGAGAGGGACAATATTCACTTCCAGCGACTCATCAAATAACTCCACTTGTTCCGCATAAGCGAGCAGCAGACCTTTTACGTTGGTTACATACTGACAGTCATAGGCAGATACATGAAATCCTCCGACCAGCTCAACCTGTACCTCGTGAATAATAAAATGACATAATTTCGAACGATAGATTTCAGATACACTTATTGTCGGCTCATCAGTTGCATACGCTTTTAGTAATTCGTAGATAGAGTCAACGTCTTCCTCGTCACAATAAATATCAAGGTCATTCGGTTCGGATTGCAACGGTAGGTCCCTCAGCATTAAGCCTGCGCTGCCGCCGACTATCCAGCTAGTGTTGCTTGATTGTGTGGCTTTTATAATTGTAGCCAGCGCTTTTTGGATGCGTTCATTTTCGGTCATCGCCGGCACTTCCTTCCAAGCGTAAACGGCTTGCGCCATCCTCTGGCGGTGCAGCTCACGTTTCGCATTGAACAATTCAATAAGGCGTTTTAACATCTTACTGCTTTGCTTTATGTGTTAAAAATAGGTTTTATTAATCACAACGATTGTTCCAGCATTTTCTTTCACAATGGCCTGACAGCCTAATCGGTAACCTTCCTCGAATTCTTCCGGCTCAAGACGATCCCATTCCTGATCCGTTATTTCCTCTAGCTGGTCTCCGCCTTCAGTAACGAGGCAGCGACAACGAGCACAGGTGCCGCGAGTGCAAGAGAAACTCCAATCCACATTATGTTTAATCGCATGATCTAATATGGATAAGCCATCCTCTGCCTCAACAACTGCTGTTTTTGTTCTGCCCTTCAATTCAATCATAGTGGTATAATGTCTCCTTCTCAGCTTGATTGATTCATATGTCATATGTATGCATAGCTAAATAATAGAAATCAGTCCGCAAATAAAACCAATTATTAAAATGATGAAAGCGATTAATGAAAGTAAAAATTTCAATATACCTTTTGTTTTTGTTCGGGCGACCGTAATCAATATAGCCGCGATTGCCATCATGCCGATACCAAATAGCGATACCCACATTTTTGTCATAGCATCCATATAAAATTCATTCTCCTAATCTGTATCATAATGAGTTCTGTACCATTATAACATCGTACAAAAAAAAGGACAAAAGCAGACAGAGTGTTGCACCGAATAAGAAAATTCGACACATTCCCTCGCTTTTGTCGCTACCTTTTACTTCTTGATCATCATTTTCATTAATGATTCCATACTACTTGCATTCATACCGCTCGCTTTAACAGCCTTCACGATATCATTTATTGTAGATTCTGTGACTTTAATTTTAGCCATTTCCGATACTTGCTTGATCAGTTTCCTTAGCTCTGCTTCGCTTTGCATCGTTTCTGCTGTTACGCCGCTGGCTAGCTTCTTGACTGAATTCTCGGAAATGCCTTTTCCTGTTTTTTTGTTGATTGAATTCAAAATATCTTTAGAGAAATCTTTCGACAATTCCCCCAACCTCCCCCTAGAATTTATTCCTAGCATCATATGATTGGGAGATTGGTTTGGTGTAGGCGCTGTCCTAATTGATTTCTTCGATTTCGTGTGTACGCAAACGGCCCATTAGATGCTCTACAGCTGTTCTAGGCGATTTGTTCTCAAACRGCACTTCATAGAGTTGGAATGTAATAGGCATTTCGACATCGTATTGCTTCGAAAGCTCATAAGCGGCACGTGTCGTCCTTACGCCTTCAACAACCATGCCCATCTTGGTCAGCACTACATCCAGCGGTGTACCGTCAGCAAGCATGTAACCAGCACGCCAATTACGACTATGCTTGCTCGTACAGGTCACGACAAGATCGCCAACTCCAGCAAGTCCTGCAAATGTAAGTGGATTCGCACCCATGGCTGCTCCAAGCCTGCCGATTTCAGCCAGACCCCGCGTTAACAAAGCTGCCTTGGCATTGTCCCCAAAGTTCAGCCCATCAGATAAGCCAGCGCCAAGAGCAATAATATTTTTGATTGCGCCTGACACCTCGACACCAGCCACGTCAGAATTCGTATATACGCGGAAGTTCGTGTTCATTAGAGCATCCTGAGCCTGCTCTGCAGCCTGCAAATTCGCAGAAGCTACCACTACCGTTGTTGGCTGCTTACGGATAACTTCCTCCGCATGGCTTGGTCCTGAGAGCACCACTAGCTCCTCTACAGGACGGCTAAGCTCCTCTGAAAGCACAGTAGTCATCCGTTTTAGCGTATCCGACTCAAACCCTTTGGTTGCGTGGACGCATAAGGTTTCTGGTGATAAGAAAGGTGCTGCTTGTCTGGCAACATCACGCATAGCACCTGATGGCGCAACGAACAGCGCTAATTCCACTTCATGCAACGCCTCTTTCATGTCGGTAGTTGCACAAATTAATTCTGGAAGCTTAACGCCTGGAAGAAACTTGCTATTCTCATGATTTTGGTTGATTCCATTTGCTTGCTCTTCATTACGCGTCCATAACATAACCTGATAACCGTTATTCGCCAGTACAGAAGCAAGAGCCGTTCCCCAGCTCCCTGCTACTAATACTGCCGCGCGTCCTCTTGATGATGAGTTATTCGTTGTCATGCAAGGCTACATTCCTTTCTTAGCGCCAAGTTTATTTTCCGTCCCTTGCAGCAGCTTTATTATATTCGTCCGATGGCGGAAAAACGCAAAGAGACAAATAATGAGACTTGCACAAAGCAAGGGCACCGAGAAATAAAAGAAATAAATGAATAATGGCGTTAGGGCAGCAAATAAAAGCGAGCCTAAAGAAACGTATCTCGTTAATGCAATAATAGCGATGGCTACCAAACCAGCGCAAAGCGCGGGTACAAATGAGAGCGTAGCTATTGCACCTACCGTTGTTGCGATACCTTTGCCGCCTTTGAAACCAAACCAGACTGGCCAATTATGTCCAACAATCGCAGCTAGGCCGCATAAAGCCGGAATCCATTCATTATTGCCTAGTCCATGCCCGATCCCTACAGCACCTACACCCTTGGCGATATCGAGCAGAAATACGAGTATGCCTGGACCTTTCCCAAGCACTCTTAATGTATTAGTCGCCCCAGCATTGCCGCTGCCATGTTCGCGTATATCAATCCCTTTGACCCATTTTGCAATGACAATACTAAAAGAAACTGACCCTAATAAATAGCTTAACGCAACTGCGATAACTCCGTATAACAAGCTGCTTCTCCCCTAATCTTCTTCAGACTTCCGTCTTGAGAATATACGAATCGGTGTGCCTTCAAAATTGAACGCTGCACGAATTTTGTTTTCCAGATACCGCTCATATGAGAAATGCATAATCGACGGATCATTAACAAAAACAACGATCGTAGGCGGTTTAGTTGCTACTTGTGTAACATAGTTAATACGCAAACGTTTTCCCTTATCACTTGGCGGAGGATTAATTGCAACCGCATCCGAAATCACATCATTGAGTAGATGAGTTTGAATACGCAGCGCATGCTGCTCCGATACGTGGTTAACAACTGGCAATAGTTTTTGCAAGCGTTGCTTCGTAAGTGCGGATAAATATACAATTGGCGCATAGGTCATGAACAAGAAGTGGTCACGTATATTTTGAGAGAAATTTTGCATTGTTTTCTCATCTTTATCGACAACATCCCACTTGTTCACAACGAACATAGATGCTTTACCCGCTTCATGAGCGTATCCAGCAATATGCTTGTCCTGTTCAATGATGCCTTCTTCTCCATTAATCAATACAAGAACAACGTCTGCACGTTCAATCGCTTTCATAGCACGCATTACGCTGTACTTCTCAGTCGATTCATACACCTTGCCGCGTTTACGCATAYCGGCTGTATCAATAAGAACATAGCGTTGTCCGTCACGTTCGAATGGCGTATCGATCGCATCACGAGTAGTACCCGCAACATCACTGACGATTACACGTTCTTCACCAAGTATGGCATTGACTAAAGAGGACTTACCCACATTTGGTCGGCCAATTAAGGCAACTTTAATAATATCGTCATCATACTCTTCTTCCGTTAGCTCGGGCAGCAGCACCACTGCAGCATCTAACAGATCTCCGATTCCAAGTCCATGAGAACCAGAAATCGCAATGGGTTCCCCGAATCCAAGACCGTAGAATTCATACACTTCATCCATACGGTTAGCATTGTCTACTTTATTAACAGCAAGTACGACAGGCTTACGTGAACGAAATAGCATTTTTGCAACTTCATCATCTGCATGTGTCAAACCGGTTTTGGCATCGACCATAAAAATAATGACATCCGCTTCTTCTATCGCCAGTTCAGCCTGCATACGGACTGACTTCATGATCTCATCTTCACCATCAATTTCAATACCGCCAGTGTCAATAATGCTGAACGGCTTACCATTCCACTCACCAGTACCGTAAATACGGTCACKGGTAATACCAGGTTTATCTTCTACAATTGCTAGTCGGTCTCCAATTACCCTATTAAAAATAGTGGACTTACCCACATTTGGACGCCCGACGATCGCTATAACGGGTCTTGCCATAGTGCTTTTCACTCCTCAAGTGTAAACTGCTGTCACCGTCTTATGCGGCTAAGCTCGTTTTGCGGTGGTTATATAGAAATGGATAAGTGTGAAACTTATTAATTCTATATAACTCAAAAATACTCACGTAAACCATCATAGCAAAAAACTACGTTCTTGGCTAACTTTTCATGTTATTATGATTAACCAATATTATCGTTCCGTTCTTTAAATCATGTGCGCTGGCATCTAAAATTTTCTCAAGCAGAAATGAGGTTTGCTGCAGCTTCTCCATATCTCGCACTAAAAAAATTGGTGCTCCCCCTGCTACCTCATCGGCTTTCATCGAAACGACAGCAACGATTTTAGCCATGCTCGCCAGCTCCCTTCTTATTTACCGACGCTTCGGTCGGCATTCTCACAGCTGATTCTAAGATCGGCACACGTAAAATAACCGCCTGCCCTTTGCTAGAATCTTGTTCCTGCGGCAAAATGAATATGGCCAATCTGCCGTCGAGCATATCGAGTTTTGCCATCGGAATAAGCGCCGGTTCACCATCATCACGGTATACACCCAATATCGTAGCTAAATCATATAGTATCGCTTGGCGTTGTCCAAGATTGCTTAATGTAATTTTTGCATTCGCATTATTAGGGGTCAAAATAAACCCCATGCCTCTATCCGAAATAATTTGCTGGTTCGCTTTAAGACCAACGTTCATTATGTAAATGTTATCTACGAATAAATCTGGCCCGTCTATTTTAACTTTAGCCGGCTGCACCGATGCAATATGCGATATCGATTTTCCCGATTTAAGCTTTTCCACCAATAATAAGGATATCCCGCCTGCAACGATTCCAAACCACACATTAAGAATAATCGCAAACAAGCTAGTCAATAAGGCGGTCATGATAACCAAGTAATTTCGCCCTTCGAAGACCATGGCTATCCCTTCAATGTAAGTTGATCCGCGTCCAACAAGCTCTAAGCTGTCTATTTTAGTAAGCGTTTCACGTTCCATTTTCCGAACATCACGAAACTGCTGCGCAGCTAAAGTAAGAAAAGTAATCGCTGTGTAATCCTTGTTGTACAGAGCCGGCACAGCTACTGATCCAAGTGCTGCGGCTATGACTCCTAGTGATATGTGAATAATGCGACCGTGCGGATATGTCGGATACTGGCGATAATCCGTTCTAAGCATAAGCAGACGTGAAATAATTCCGAATACCATCCCTAGAAGCACACCGATTAACAATTTATTTTGCACAAGAAACATATGCATTACGACGAACGGCCTCCTTTTAAATGCCAGAACACCAAACTTAGCTTAGCAAAAACCATTCGAACCGCTTTTAGAAATAAAGTGAAAATCATTACCGATACGATTGCAATCCAGAAGCTATCCCACCAGTAAAGTGAGCCTATCATCGTCGTGTAGGAAGCACCCTGAAGTATCGTGTTAAGCACTTCACCGAGTGCTGCACCCCAAGCAATCATACCGAATTGATGCTTTACATTTGAAGTGAAGGCTCCGCAAAGAATTCCGCTTAGCAGCGGAGCATCCCAAAGCGGATCAATCCAATAGAATACCGGATCAAAGCTGTACATTTTACGAAGACTGCCCCATATGATCATAATCATTAGGACACATAAGAGTAAGTAGCCTTTATAACTCCAATCCTCTGAATCGCTTAGAGCCAATAATCCTGCAAGCAATAACACAATTGCAGCTGCGTGCAGCTCCACATGTACATATGCGTTGTCCGGCACCCACCAAATTGAGAATGGAAGCAACGCTATTACACCAATCCCAAATAATACGATTGAACGCCGGCTAAAATCAGGAGCTATAAAAGGCTTCCATCCTGTTGCCATTAATATAATCAGTATAACGATAATCCATAAGGACATATAACCTGGATTCATCACATATCACCTCTTGTACCCCCTAGTATGCGCAAAAAAAAAGGAGCTATTCCTGTGATTATCCACAGAAATAGCC
>NZ_JBFUHJ010000298.1:0-6871 GCF_056402455.1 Paenibacillus sp. P4_A7
CTCTACAACATCCGCAGCGAGTACAAGAGAGACAGGGCATTTTAACAGCCTCAAGCATGTCTCTTGGATTTCCTTCATCTTATTTCTGACGAAAGCGATCGTTTGGGTCCATGCTTCCGGTACTGATTCGACACCAGCAGGTTGGAGGAAGAAGACCATCTTATTTTTTTCATAATTCATCGCCAGCGACAGTGTTAAGGGCATCAGTAATTCTGTCGTAATATTGTCGAACGCATAATAAAATAACGACCGGTCTTTTGCGCTATGAAAGTCTCTCCAGTCATCAATTCGTACAATCATGAGCAAACAAGGTAATCCAGCAGAAAGCCCGATGTGCAGTTCATCGAATTTCTTATGAATAGAATCTAGCGCTTTATAATCCCCCTGCAAAATTTCGTTCATATATTGCTGCTGCATGTATGGAAGAGCCTTCTGATTTTGCTGCTTGGCATAAATTAAAAGGTTGTTAATATCCCTCTCCTGTTCTAATTCCTTAGCCGCACGAAGGATTGACTCTACAATTTTCGCATTCCCTTCCGTTTTCAGAATATAATCCACACTTCCTTGACGAGTAGCTTGTTGAATATAGGAAAAATCACTATAACCGGTTAAAAAAATCACTTTGGCTTTCGGCCAATACCTCGTAATCTCTTGGTGGAGCTCCAGTCCACTCATGCCCGGCATGCGTATATCAGAGAGCACAATATCAACTTTGTGTCGTTCCAGACAGTCCAAAGCCTCCTGCGAGGTAGATGCCGCATGAATATCCAGTTCGATGTCCGTGACACGTTCGCATAATCGAACCAGTCCGTTTAAAATCAGCGGCTCGTCATCCACAATTAATATGGAATACAACATCATCTACCATCCCCTTTCGTTATGACAATTCTCATTATTACGCCTAGCCCACCCATTTCATTTCTATATGCTTTAAGCCCTGATTGGGAGCCAAATTTAATCTRCAATCGCCGATGTACGTTAACCATCCCTTTCGTTTCGATCCCGGATGCAGCCGCCACACCAAGTCTATTATTTATTTGCAATAGCTCCTCATCCGTCAACAATTTGCCGTTGTCTTCAAAATGTATTTTAAGCTCGTCCCCATCAACACGATTCGATATGTTCAAAATGCCGTCAGAAACTCTGGACTCCAGTCCGTACATATACGCATTCTCAATAATAGGTTGCAATATCAAACGCGGTACATTCATCCCTTGAAAGGTTTCTGATATTGGATCGAACTTCACCTTAATGCGATCTCCAAATCGCATCGATTGAATGTTGATAAATGCCTCAGCATGTCTCACTTCCTCATATAGCGGTAATTCCGAGTTGGCATTCCTAGTAATGAATTGAAAATAATGTCCTAAGTAATTAACAAACTCCTTGGCTTTTTCCACATCTTCAAATTCAATTAATTGATGCAAAATAAAAAAACTGTTATACAAAAAATGAGGATTGATCTGAGACTGCAGCTGCTTAAGCTCGGACTGCTGAGTGCGTATTTGATGCTCGTAGACTTCATGGATCAATGATTGAATTTGTTGTACCATCTTATTGAACTGATCGGATAAGTCCTTAAACTCGTCACGGCTCTCCTGCGTAATCCGAACGGTTAAATCTCCTTGTTCTACCTTGCCAAAGGCGCTTACCATCTTCCGCAGCGGATTGCGTATAGCTTTAAAAATCCAGTACGGAAAAAGAATAATAACGATTACAGACAGCACAAATAAAATCCAAAAAATCGTATTAAACTTGGCAAAGTCACTAAAAATAAGCTTTTCAGGTGTAACTATCGCCAGCGTGATCCCGTATTCTGGTGACTTTTGCATCGAAACCAAATATCGGTCTTCGTGATATTCGACGATCTTGCTGATGTTCGAGTCCCCTTGCTCTCGTTTGAATAAGCCTGTCAGTTCATCGTTTAATTCATTGATTTCAAGATTCATGATATATTTGTCGCTGCTATAGAAATACAATATGGCCTCTCCCTGATCCACCACATTGTTCAAATCTTTTAAGATCTTCTCCTGATTCACTTCGACTTCAATCATGTATGCCGGATCTCGGTCGGAGAAGGAATCATCGGGGTAGAATGAATGAAGCAGCAACTTATTGCCCCGCCACTGTAAAGGAGACAGCTGGTACCTCGTCTTATCACGAATCTGCTGCATCTGAGAAACTGTAACCCCGTCTTCAAAACCATCGGGCTTGATTCGTTTGTTTATTGAAGGAATATAAGCAGTTATGTCTGCAATATAGGAGCTGGAATTTCGTATCAATGCTAATTTGCTTTCCAGCCGTAAAATGGATTCTCGCAGTTCATTTGGTGACAAGACAGGCGCTATCGTTCCCAGGGTCATTAAATCCTCGTCCACGACGAGGGACTTATTAACTTGATCCATCTTTTGAATCTCATTGGTTAATGAGTCCATATAAAATTGAACATTACTCTCCATCGACTTCCAGATCTGTTCCCTAAGACTGCTGGCTACTTGCTGGTTCAGGAATATACCCAACATATATACCGGTAATATAGCGATCAGAAAACCAATGAGTAGCTTCATATAAATCGTAACCCATTTTCTCTTCACTTTCATGATCACTTCCTCCTAAAAGTTGCTTAAAACACATGATGTTTTCTTTCGAAGTGGTACGAAAGCCCAATTAAATCCCATTAATACCTATTAATGTACAAATAAGAGCATCAAATAGGTAATCTTTAATAGAAGAATTAGAAAAACACCTGTACATTGTAACAGGTGTTTGGGTTAATGAATTAATAAATGAGGAATGTTTTATGATTTAAGTTCAATATCTTCGTCACTGCGAAAACTTATTCGTCCAGAATACACAAAACCCACAAGAGGCCACCTTAGTTACAGTGTCCATCTTATGGGTTACAGTTCAATCTTTGAATGTACTCCTTTTTTCAAGCTTACTTTATCAACTTATTACTAATATGATTCAAAGTTCATCTCAGTTGTATTTGTCAACACGATGTATTGACACTACCGCCTCCACATGTGTGGTGCCGATTTGGTCAAGATGGCTGCATTCTTATCATTCAACCAAAAATCATAGTTTTCTCCCACAACAAAATCTTTACGTTGCTGGCTAAAATATTTCTCATTAAGACTTAGGATTGTGGCTTATTTTATGGGATAAAGTCAAGGGTTAATCTATAGATCTTAGCGTATTTAATGCTCCGCTCCATGCATTAACCTGGTTCAGAATGAGGTTAACCGCTTCCTCATGACGCGGCATCGGCTTGAAAATGCGAAAGTTCTCAAAATCAGTCTCAGGTTATCCATGGCACTATTAGAGCAGAAATCCGTCAATCAACAATTCCATTACACATATCGCTCAAGCGCTGCTTGATACACTCCCTTGGGCCTGAGTCCAATAAATTTATCTACCGGTTCGCCGTTATGAAACACGATAACAGTCGGCGTGGACATGACGCCAAATTCAGCCGCAATCTCTGGTGATTCATCACAATCTACTTGCAAGATCGACAGGCGACTCCTTTCTTCACGTTCAAGCTCTTCCAGAATTGGAAGCAGCACTTTGCAGGGTGGGCACCACTTCGCACCGAAATCGACAAACGTCACTTCCTTCTCGTTAATCGCGCTCCGAAAATTTGTTGAGTTGATGGTTTGTAAACTCATTTTCATTCCTCCGCTTCACTAGTTTGCCGCTCATCTAAAATCGACCGTATGCGTTCCTCCAGATTCAACTTGATGTTTTGCAGCAGATGTATTTGTGCCTCGATCTCCGCGAGTTTTTGACTGTAAACCGGGAGCACTTCTTGGCAGAATGCTTCTTTATTTTTCAAGACGCAGTGCAGAAAACCGGCGATYTGCTCCGTCGACAATCCGAGATTGAGGTACAACTGTATTGTCCGCACCTTCTCTTCCGCAAGCGGCGAATATTCTCGGTAGCCGTTCTCACGACGAACCGGCGTGAGCAATCCTAGCTGATCGTAATAACGCAGCGAACGGATGCTGACCCCTGTACGGGCTGCAATTTCTCCAATTTTCATACTTCAACGCCTCCTGAATGGTCGATTCGATTTCATTATAAACCCTGACATTAATGTCAGGGTCAAGAGTTAATTTCACTTTCCTTAAGAAATCAATATGACAGGACTAATATAGCAGTACATTTGTCGATATTGTTCTTCCGTTAAAAGCTCAATACTCATGGCAGCCGCCATATCAATAGCGCTATTTTCCGGTTTATGTGCTTTCCTAGACTCCAACGCTTCACGGTCGTAACAAATACTTCTGCGGCCTTTAGGACTTTCCACTGAACAATCATAAAAAATGAATTCGCCCGTCATAGTATCACGACCAACAACATCCGGTTCTCCTCCGGTTATTTCCATTTCATTGAGTGACCATAATTTTTCAGCATTGCTTCCAGCTTTTCTTGTACGCTATCCCTTCAGGACCTTATGGCGGATCAATCTTAATAAGCAGTGCTAACAATAACAAAAAAGACGACATATCTGCCGTCTGTAATTATGGAGTTGGTGGAGCTAAGCGGAATCGAACTGCCGTCCGATCGCTGCCAGCGACCTTTTTCCCCCTAAACTATAGCCCCGTATTCTGTTGTGATGAAAACTCGTTTAAATAATTAGCTATTAGTTAGCTCCATACTCAAAGACCACATTCTCTCCATATTTTCATGATCACTCGCGTATTTGGGGTAACACGCCGACCCGAATATATTTTTCAATTGAGCAATGCCTGTTTCACTTGTGGAGGGCAGCACAATTTCTCTATTATGATTAATCAATTGACCTGTAACAGAACGGAATTCATCCGAGGTGCAAATATGAAAATAGTTATCTGCCATTCCCGTTGGTAAAGGATTAGTCAAATTTTGGGCCCTTGCAAGCACTTTCCAAACAGTGCTTAGTTTGCTAATCGTTTCTTTTGAAAGTTTTACTTGGTTTATCTGAAGAGCATTGACTTTAATTCCCCGGCTTTTAAGTTGTTCTGCCATTTTGAAGGTTAGCAGCAATAACGCCATTTTCGAGTCTCCATACATCTTATATACGCTAAAACGCCTCGTGTTCCGAAATTCACCACATAAGTTATCGAAGTCAATTTCTCTTTTCGGATCGAAAAAGTTTTTAATATTTGTGGTGCAAGCGTTAAGGATTCTCGGGTCTTGCGATTTTTCAAGATGGTCTGCTAATAAATGAGTCATCAAGAAAGGGCCAAATGTATTCGTAGCAAATGATAATTCGATATGTTCAGGGCTAAGCTTATATTGTTTTTCACCATGATTTAAGTAAGCGGCGTTATGTATTAATATATCCAGACGTGGGTATTTGGTTTTAAAAGCTGAGCAGAATGTACGAATAGAATCAAAAGAGGACACATCCAGCTCCATCAGTTCTACGTTCGTATTGTTCGCAACTTCTATAATTTCTTCCTGTACGGCTTTACTAATCTCCATATTGCGGCAAGCCATAATTACGCAATATCCTTCGATTGCAAATTTTAGAGCTGCTGCTTTACCTATCCCCGAATTTGCTCCTGTAATAATGACGATCTTGTCGTTCATACCAATCGCAACCTCCATTAGAAAATTCGTTAGGATCACTTTCTGACATCCTTAATCAATAACTCCTCATATAAAGTTATTTCTCCCGTTTATATTTAGAAGTTTGGTGTCGACTTGCTGGATCAAATGTTCTGATCTATTAATTCAGGTTTAAATAAAATGAACATACGAATGCTAAAATCCTGACATATGCTTCGGTTAAAAGTAAGTTTATAGTAGCGATGTACACAATGTATGCGCTATCATAATTGTCTCTTTTTAAGAAAAAATTTTTCCATTCTCTATATATAATCCTTAATCCTTAATGTAGTCAATATACTGTGAGTTGAATATTCGAGGGGGTGATCTTTATCGTTCATGAAAGGCAATAAGAAACTCATAGCTGTAAAGTAGACATGGTTTCAAAATAATCGTGTTACAAAGGAGAGCGTTGAAGGTGGAACTAATTAAAAACCCAAGAAGAATTAAAGTATTTGGTTTTTTTGTCGCAATAAGCTTAATTCTTAGTTTGATGATTGCCAAACAGGTTTCAGCTGCAGATGAAGATTTCCAGATCGGCGTATTCTGGGTGCCTCCTGCTGCTTACACCAACGAGACTCATTACGATTACCTCAAGGAAGGACACGTAAACTGGATTATTAATGTCGCTTCCACAGATCTGAACACCATAGAAGTTAACAAAAAGATGCTCGAATTAGCAGCTGAAAGAGGCATGAAAGCTGTAGTTGCAGATTCAAGATTCGATAAAGTATATAATAATACCGCTACTGACGCTGAAATTGCTGCAATGGTGAACGACTATAAAGGTCTTCCTGGTTTGGGCGGTTATTATGTAATGGATGAACCCCTATTTGAAAATATCACTTACTCCGGGCATGCTTATCAACAATTTCTGCAAAATGATCCAGATTCGGTACCTTATTTAAACTTACTGCCTTATGTTTGGAATAAGCCGGAATATGAACAGTATGTGGATGAAATCATCGCTGCAACTCCCGATCTTAAATATTTAACTTTCGATAATTATCCTTTCAGAACCAATGGTACGACTAATTTTGATATCTTAGATGATTATTACACTAATTTAAAAATTATTAGGGAAAAGGGTTTGGCACATAACCTGAAAACAGGAGCCTACATACAAGCAGCTGGTTATTTTGATATGAGGCGTCCGGTTGGAGACGAATTAAGGTATAACGTATTTACATCACTTGCGTATGGTATGAAGGCTCTTTATTGGTTTCCGTATTGGCACCCGGGCATGCCTTTCGAAGGGGCAATCATTAATACC
>NZ_JBFUHJ010000299.1:0-6869 GCF_056402455.1 Paenibacillus sp. P4_A7
ACCCTATCCCTCCGAACCCTTTGAATGAAAATTAAAACTCTACGTCTTTTTTCGGCAGGAACTTGTCCGTCAGCACTTTGGCGGTTACTAATATAACAAAGAGAATCATACCAATCGCGGAAGCATAGCCGTAGTTCCGATACTCCTCTCCAAAGGCCAGATTAAACATGTACAAACCGATGACATCGGTGGACCCGTACGGCCCGCCATTTGTCAGGATGAGAATATTTTCGAAGCTCTTCAAGGTTCCAACGACTAAGAAAAGCACTGCAACCTTAACAATTGGCATAATAAGCGGCATCGTAATTTTAAATAATCGAGTCATATGGCCTGCACCTTCAAGAATGGCTGCCTCGTATAATGATTTTGGTATTGCCAGCATCGCATTAGCGAATATGATCACATACAAGGCGACCCCACCCCATACCCAGGGCGGGATTACTGCTAAAATCGCAGTCCGTTCGTCACCAAGCCAATAAAAGTTTTTCATGTCGAATCCAAACAGCTCAATGATCCCATTCAATAAGCCATACGAGCCGTCATAAATAAACGCCCATAAGAGCGCGATGACAACCGTAGAGAGCACGTTCGGAAAGAAAAACAACACTTTCAAAAATTTATTTTCACGATAGTTTTTATTCGAAATTAAATAACCAAGCAGCAGTGAAATCAACACAACAAACGTTGGGATAGCCAGCATAAATATAACGTTGTGTCCGAGCGCACGCCATACATATTTGTCATTGAAAGCCGTAACGAAGTTATCGAACCCTATAAACTTTGGTTCTGTAAACCCGTCCCAATCCAGAAAAGCATAATAAACAGATAGTATATTCGGAAATAGCGTAAACAGTAAGTACCCTCCGAAGGGGGGGACGATGGCAACGAACAGAAAAATCCATTTTTGCGTGTTCTTTTTATCAAGACCCAGTCTTTGCAGCCAAGTGCGCTGTGTCTTTACTACAGTCGTATCAGACATGGGAGGACAGCTCCTATTCTACAAACTTAAGCGGCTGGTGCCGTTATTATTTTAAAATAAGGAAGCGGAGAGGAAGCCCTCCCCGCTCGCTCGCAGCAAAACTGTTTATTTCTGCGCTTCTAAAGCCTTCGTCAGCAATTTTTCTGCTTCTTCCAAAATTGGCATCGGATCTTGCTGACCCAAGACGATCTTGATTGTATTTTCATCCATTAGTTTCGTAGCTTGAGCATAGTTTGGATCGGAAATACTAACAGACCTGCTTGCTTTATAAGCTCGTGCATCGTTTTCTGTGATGTATTTCAGAACAGCTTGTGCCGAGCTGGACAGGTTAACCGTTCTAGCGGCATCTTCTGTCAAGTCACTGCGCATAGGCAAAGCGCCCGCTTTCTCAGCGATATATTGCTGATTATCCAACGTCATCAGCTCAACGATAAATTCCTTTGCCCATTTCTTGTTCAGCTCAGGCTTGTTTGCCCAAATGTAATTGAAGTTTGTCGTTCCGCTTCTTACCCAAAGCTTCTGATCTGTGCTCTCTCTGAAAGGAACAATCATAAAGCCCCAGTCAAAGTCTGTCGGTGTCGCTTCCTTCATTTCATTCTCAACGTGGCTTCCTGTTGATACCATTGCAGCTTCTTTTTGAATAACCTGCATCTGAGATTGCGTATGAGACAAAGCTGGCAAGCCTTCAGCAAAATACCCTAGTTGTCCCAGTTCATAAAGGCGATTCCAGTGCTCTACAACCTCTGTGCTCTTATACTGTGGGAGCGTAAAGATTTTGTAGTCCTCAATATATTGGTCTGCGTGACCGTTCATGTCGGCTAGCTCAAATAATTTCGCTGCTCCGAATGCCCAATCGACATAGTTCGGATGCATGCCTGGGAAGGTAATCGGAGCGATTCCATCCGCCTTAATATCCGCAAGCAGCTGCTTGAACTCATCCCATGTTTTCGGATTTTGGTTCCAGCCATGCTCATCAAACAGCTTTTTATTGAAGAACAAGCCGCCGAAGCTGCTGGACGCCGCAAATTCATATCTTTTGTCGTTGATCAAAGTGGTCGATTCGTACATGCCCGGCAGCGTGAGGTCTTTAACGGTTTTATCCGGTGCGTCCGGAAGCTTCATATCCCAAATGTCATCCATTGGCTCAAGCTTACCCGCTTGCGCGAGGGATACAATTCCGCCCGCTGGCGTTGTGTTGAAGAGGTCGAACATCTCCTTGTCATCGTTTGCGGAGATTTTAGTCGAGAGGATTGTTTTCATATCAGCTGAAGCTGTAATATCAAACGATACATTGGGATACTTCGCTGTAAAATTTTCAACTGCATGATCGAACCATTCGCGCCCGTATCCGCCAACGAAGAAGCCGACCTTCAAGGTAACCTTCTCATCCTTAGGAAGCCCATTTTCATATACAGCGACTTCTGCAGGCGCGTTGCTTGCTGCTGGTGCATTTGCAGCGTTGTTTCCGCTGTTTGCGTTGCCTCCGTTACCGCATGCTGCAATAACGGCCATTGCTGTAACCAAACCAACGGATGCAAGCTTCTTAGACGTTTTGTTCATAAATCTTAGAACCCTCCAATTAATAAATAAATTTGATTTATTCAACTTCTAAAGTTATTTTATCGGTCTTGTGTTATCTAACTATCATGAAATTATTAAGGTTATGTAAATTATTCCTGTTGAATAACAAAAACAAAAAAAGCCTCAAGATTACCCGCAATCAGCGGGTAATCAAGGCTTTCTCTTCTTTACTTACAGGTTAAGAAGCGGTCTGATAATTGGCGCAAGCGACTGCGCTATGCGAAGAAACCCTAGGTCGGTCAGATGTGTTCCGTCAACGGTAATTTCGCTGATGGAGTCCTCCCCGAGCAGCTCGAAGCCATCTGCAAAATGGATATGACTATCCCCTTCTGCCCGCCTCTGTTCAACGTTCTCAAACTGCACCAGCCTTCGGCGGTTAAACAGCTCCTGCCTCTCTTCATAGAAACGGTCGCCGTCATTGCGGATTTTGGAAACAATTAATATAGGAACCTCAGGGTGCCGCTCTCTTAGTATGCTGATGAACACAGGCAACGTCATTGCTATGTTCTCTGCTGCTCCAGTGTTGCCTTCATAATCCAGCACATAGAGCCCAGGGTCTTCAATATCCGCCATGATCTGAGCCAGCTCCGGCTCTCCTTTGCCGGAACCGGAAAAGCCGAGATTCACGAACGGCACCGGTAACGTGCGGCTGAGGATGTTTGAATAAGCCATGCCTGGTCTCGAAGCGCATCCGCCTTGTGTAACGGAGGTGCCATAGATGACAACGGGTCTATTGCTGGAATAGGAAGGAGGAGCACTGACAGCAGCATCCTCATCTATACCTATCAAGACCTCCTCCACGCCTTGGTATAATGGAAAGTTCAAGGTTACAGCGAAATCTCTTTTGGTATTCCACCGAAACAGCTGTGCTTCATATTCTATATCATTATGGTTAAATTTGGTTGTGGAGACGTATTTTTGGTTGCCAGGATCCCCTAAGTAGCAGTCAAAACCACACTGCCCGGTTGCGGGCATATGGTACATATTCGCAGGACCAGCTAGACGCACCTTAATAACTAACCGTGAAGTATTCGTTCGAAAACGAATCTGGCCTCCAGCAGTACAATAGGCAAGAGTATCGACTGCGGACGGCAAAGGCACCCCCGGATTAAGAGGGAGACGACGATAAACACCATCCTGGGCTAGCCATGGGAAGCCTACAATTTGAAAAGGAGGCTTAAGCGGAGAAAGCCACTTCAGCGGTTCTCCTTCAAACGTCTCCTGGCCTTCGTTTCCACCTAGCAGGTTTATGTCGATTTCTTTCGATTGAACGGACATCTGTATCCACTCCTCTATATTTTTACGTCCAACCCATACCGTTTTTTTACTCCATATCAAAAACATATTTCCGTATCGCTAGAGCAACCCCATCCTCATTATTGGAGGCGGTTATTGCACCCGCTATCGCTTTGACGTGCTCCTCGCCATTGGCCATAGCTACGCCAAGCCCTGCTGCTTGCAACAGTTTGACGTCGTTGTCGCTGTCTCCCATTGCGATGACATCAGACATGGAGATGCCCAGTATTTCACAAACCTCGCGTACTCCACTTTCCTTGGTTACCCCTTTAACGGAAATTTCAAGGTTAATCGGGGCTGACCGGGTGATCTCAAGCGTTCCCCAGCTCTCTAGCTCTTCCCTTATCTGTGCAAGCATTTTCACATCATGGCTGCCGATGCCGAACTTCATCCAATCCCGCTCAAACATCTCCGGCGTCCAAGAATCCTCGTTCGTCAAGCTTTCCACACTGTAGCCCCAATACCATTGCCCCCGCTGTACGGCAATCTCGTGCAGTCGCCGAACAGTGTCCCGAGGCAGAAAGATACGCTTCCGCAGCCTCCCGGGGCTTTCCCAAATTTCCGCTCCATTAAGAAGCACCATTGGAGAATCCAAGCCAAGCTCGCCCCAAAATGATTTGGCATTCTGCAAGCCTCTACCGGTTGAGAACATAACCTTAACGCCGTGATCGACCGCGTAGCGGAGCCACTTTTTGGACTCATCAGAAATTCGTTTATCCTCCGTCAGCAGCGTTCCGTCCAGATCGAGGGCAATTAACTTATAGCCCGCCTTTACGGTATCCATAACACTCATCCTTTCACCGCTCCCATCGTCGCGCCTTCCATTAGAAGCTTTTGGAACATGATGTAAATGATAATGGAAGGGACCATTGCAATCGTAACGCCAGCGAACAGCGTAACCCAATCAGCAGTATACTCCATTTGCTTATTCGCTGAATACATTTGCACGGCAATCGGATATTTCTTAGGATCGCTTAAATAAATGAAAGGGCCTAAGAAGTTATTATAGTAGCCAAGGAACTTAAATACGGCTACTGTAACAATTCCCGGTGTCGATAAGGGAACGATTACTCGCCAAAACTTTTGGAACAAGGTAGCGCCGTCCATCGTCGCGCTCTCCTCCAGCTCCATCGGCAGAGAACTCATAAAGCCACCCAGCAGCATGAGATAAAATACACTTTCCCCCAGGCTGGACAACAAAATTAACCCGGTTAAACTATTCGTCAAGTCCAGTTCCCGCATAATGACATACTGAGGCACGAGCGCATTGACACCTGGCAAGAACAGGGACAGCATAATCAGACTCCAAATGATTTTTCTACCTTTGAAATTCATTCGCGTAAGCGCGTAAGCGTTGATCGTCGTGAAGAACAGGCCCAGCACGAGGCTTCCGCCCACATAATAAAGGGTATTTAACAGCGATTGTCCAAAGCCGTATTGATTCCAAGCCTTCGTATAATTTTGCCATTTCAACTCCGAAGGCAGCGCCCATATATTTTGGTAAAACTCAGGGTTACTCTTCAGTGATTCATAGATAACCCAAATTAGCGGAAATATGATCGTCAGCGACCATGCATAAAGCAGAATGCGCCAGACGACATCCATTAATGTCCGTTTCTCCTTCAAGCTTATCCCTCCGAACCTTTAAATGGAAACTAAAACTCGTAGTCCTTGTTCGGCACGAATTTGTCGATCAGCAGTTTAGCTGTTACTAATATAACGAATAGAATCATACCGACTGCAGAAGCGTAGCCGTAGTTCCTATACTCTTCTCCGAAAGCTAAATTAAACATGTAAAGACCGATAACGTCCGTCGACCCGAATGGTCCCCCGTTCGTCATAATGAGAATGATCTCGAAACCTTTCATCGTTCCAACGACCAGGAACAAAGCGCTGACGCGGATTATCGGGGTAACCAGCGGCATCGTAATCTTGAACATGCGGGTCATATGTCCGGCTCCTTCAAGAATAGCGGCTTCATACAATGACTTTGGAATCGCAAGCATCGCATTTGCAAAAATAATGACATACAAACCAACACCGCCCCATACCCATGCTGGAATAATAGACGCCAGCGCAGTGCTCTCATTGCCGAGCCAATAAAAATTGCCGATGTTGATTCCAATGAATTTAAGCAGGCCATTTAATAAGCCGTAGGAGCCGTCATAGATAAACGCCCATAAGAGAGCGACTACAACCGTGGACAACACATTCGGGAAGAAAAACAATACCTTCAGGAAGCCGTTCTCGTAATAGTTTTTATTTGTAATGAGATAGGCCAGCAGCAGCGAAATGAGAATTACAAAAAAGGGCACGGTTATCATGAAGATAAGATTGTGGCCCAGAGCACGCCATACATATTTATCCTGGAATGCGGTGATGAAATTCGCCAGCCCGACAAACTTCGCATTTGTAAATCCATCCCAATCAAGCAGCGCATAATAAATGGATAAAATATTAGGAAATAACGTAAACAGCAAATACCCGCCAAAAGGAGGAACGATCGCAATGAACAGAAATATCCACTTTTGCGTACTTGCTTTATCTAGACCCAGCCTCTGCATGGGGGTCTGCGGTGTTTTCACTGCAGTTGAATTAGACATGGGAGGTCAA
This sequence comes from Paenibacillus sp. P4_A7, assembly GCF_056402455.1. NCBI lineage: Bacteria > Bacillati > Bacillota > Bacilli > Caryophanales > Paenibacillaceae > Paenibacillus > Paenibacillus sp. P4_A7. The sequence continues at coordinate 6,470 of NZ_JBFUHJ010000299.1, forward strand.
CTCCTATCATACCAGCGTTTGTAATGAGAGCGGAGAGGTRCCCTCTCCGCTCGACAGTACCTTAATTTTTCTTCTCAGCCTCTAACGCTTTCTTCAGCAGCTCTTCCGCCTGCTCCAAAATTGGTTTCGGATCCTGCTTTCCAAGTGCAAATTTGACTATATTTTCATCCATTAATTTCTCTGCTTGAGCCAGATTTGGATCTGAAATGCTGATAGAACGGCTTGCTTTATATGGTTGGGCATCATTATCCGCAATGTATTTCAGAACGGATTGAGCCGAGCTGGAGAGGCTAGCCATTTTAGCGGGATCTTCAGCTAAATCCTTACGCATAGGCAGCGCGCCTGATTTTTCGGCTGCGTCTAACGACCTTTAATAAGGAGTGGCCAAAGCTACTAAACT
>NZ_JBFUHJ010000300.1:0-6862 GCF_056402455.1 Paenibacillus sp. P4_A7
GGCCTAACGGTACAACGAAAGGACTAAGTATCGAATCTAAAACAACCATGGCTAGAACAAGCGGGACATTCCCTCCTGACATACCTACCCAAAGGACAGTAGACACACCAAGCGGAATAATTGTGAAAAGGACAAAACCTATAACATAGGGAGAATCTGATCCAAAAATGGCCGTTCCAATTCCATAAGCTGCAAGCGGGGATATGACGTGAGCAATTATAAAAGTAAGCAGCATAATACCAGGACGTTTCATAACCTCTTTCAATTGACCCAAACCGCAGCCAAGCGCCATTGTAAGTGTTACATACGCGAACAAATACGGAACCGCGTTTATAAGCGGTTGAATGCGATTAGCAAAAAGAAAACCAAGGATAAGAGACCCCGGGATAATGATGAACATCCATCTCTCGAAATTTCGATTAAAGGATAGACCGAACTCACGCATACTTTATCCCTCTTTTACATCGTCTAGTCGTTTTCATACATAAGCTATATAATAACATAGACAGAACAACTGTAACATGATAACTAACAAACTGGCGTCTCATAAGGGAGTGTAGCTGTTAAATGGAAAGCCATTTTTTCGCTTATATGTACAGATTGAAATATATTGAACGATGGAGCCTCATGCGTAATACAACAAAAGAAAATGTTGCGGAACATACGTTTCACGTCGCCATACTAGCGCATATGCTTTGTGAGATTGGCAATCATGTCTTTAACCAAACGTACAATGCAGACAGAGCCGTTACAATCGCCCTATTCCATGATGCGACAGAGGTATTTACAGGAGACATACCGACACCCGTCAAGCATCACAACCCAAAAATGCTGGCCAGCTTCCGTGAGATCGAAGCGATGGCCGCGGAAAGATTACTCAGTATGGTTCCAGCTTCACTCAAGCCTGCCTATGAGCCTCTGCTCGGAAAGCTAACCCAAKCACCTGATGAGCATGACAAACAGCTGCATCATATCGTGAAGGCAGCTGATTTATTAGACGCTTATTTAAAATGTTTATCTGAGCTATCCGCCGGAAACCGTGAATTCCTAGTCGCTAAAGGCCAGACAGAGCTTGCGCTCGCCAAGCTTGAGATGCCTGAGGTCGAATGGTTTTTAACTCATCTTGCGCCAAGCTTAGGCAAAACTCTGGATGAGCTGTCGGAGTAACAGATTTAAGCCAAAACATCTTAATCTATTGGATCTACATCATCTAACCCAACCTCAGAAGCTTCCTGTCGATTGCTTCTATAATCAGTTGGGTTTTCGCCTGTATACTTCATGAATACCTTTGTAAAATAACGACGCTCCGCATAGCCAACTTCTTTTGCTATTTGAGCCACACTCTTTGAAGTGTCTAGAAGCATAAACTTCGCTCGCTCCATTCGTTGTCTAGTTACATATTCAATAAACGTTTCTCCGAATGTTTGCTTAAATAGCAAGCTGAAGTATGAGGTGCTAAGCCCTACATACGTCGCTGATTCCTCCACACTGAGATCCCGGTATAGATTCCGATCCAGAAACGCTTTAATATCAAGCATGGAACGCTCTGACTGCTTCTTCTTATCCATCGACTTCTCTGCAACTGCATTCGTCACCTGATGAATAACGGACAACAAATCTTTAATTCCGAAATGCCGATCTAGTTTACGCCAAAGCATTTCCTCTTGCTCCCGTGAGAACACACCCATTTCTTTTATTTCGCGCATGAGATGCAGAACAAAAAAGTGCAACATCGGCTTAATGCGGCCAATAGAAGGGCCCTCTATTTGCTGCAATTGCTTCGTAATACTTTGCTGTTCACTTTCAACTGCTAATGAATCACCGCGTCTCACTGCACTAATTAATTTCTCCGCTGTATCCCAAAAGAGCTGATCCGTTTGTAAGGATTTAAGCTGCCTTGATGGATATATGGTAATAATATCATGCACAGGTGTTAGCTGCATCCCTTGCTGCACAAGCTTATATGCCCGAGATAAATCAATTGCAGCTGCAAATTCGTGGTAAATTCCAGCAAACAAAGAAAGCTTCACATGATTTTTGACGGCATTCAACAGCATATCCGCCCATCTTCGTATGACAGATAAATCGAATTCAGCCGTTTTATCGCATTCAATTAATACACACCATTCACCATCTCGAATTTGAATAACCGCATGATGCAGGGCGTTATTCCCAAGCTTCTCGCGCAGCACATTGCATACGGCGAAGTTCCATAGCTTTCGTTCTTTGTCCGACCATTCGCGCCAATCTTTTGTTTTCTCCGAGCTAACGTCTAAATCTAACACAATTACTACGAACTGCTGCTGACTCAGCTGTTGTTCATCACCAGTCAGCATCCAATTGTCTGCCGTTACATCCGTATAATCCATGATGATGTCGTACAAAATTTTCTCACTTGCAAGATCAATCATCCGCCCAAGCTTTTTCTTTTCTTCTTGTATCTGCTTTTGTTTGTTGCGTTGAGTCGACATGACCCTTGCGATAACACCTGTTAGCTCATCATACGGAATTGGCTTAAGAATATAATCATTGACGCCGAATTGGATGGCTGTTCGGGTATAAGCGAAATCCTGATAGCCTGACAGCATAATAATATCGCAAGGCGTACCATTTTCACGTATATGACGTACTAGCTCAAGACCATCCATAACCGGCATTCGAATGTCGCATAATAATAGATCAAACGTATGCTGCTCCATAAGTTCTAATGCCTCTTGGCCGTTCTTAGCAGTTCCTGCCACTGCAAGGCCAAGCATTTCCCAGGGAATAACCTTCTCTAGGTTTCTCGTGATATGCGCTTCATCATCAACTAACAGTACTTTTCCCGTCATACTTGTTCACCTCTGCTCTTAGGAATGACACAGCGAATTACCGTACCGTACCCCTCTTGGCTGCAAATCMATAAACCATATGCGGAGCCGTAATGAATGCGAAGCCGGTCTGCTACATTTTTGAGACCCAGCCCTCTTCGTTCTCCAAGCTCTGCCGCATTCGCCTGCCTGCTGGATGGGTTAAACCCTTCAGCAAGTTTTTGCAATACCTCAACGCTCATTCCAAGACCATTATCGCGGATCATCAGAATAATCTGGTGCATCTCCACCTCGACATCAATCGAAATAACACCCTGTCCGTCCGCATAACCGTCAAAACCATGCTGTATGCTATTCTCTACCAGCGGCTGAAGCGTTAGCTTTAATATCGTAAAATCAAGCGCTTCATCAGGAACATTTAATTCATAGGAGAAAAGCTCCTCAAATCGATATTTTTGAATTTCTAAATAGCTACGCACATGTTCGATTTCTTGTCTAATTCTAATTTCTTCCGAATCATTCATCGCTGTTCGGAGCAGATTGCTTAATCGCCGAACCATCAGCATAATCTTTGCTCCATCATTTTGAGAAGCAAGTGCATTAATCGATTCGAGCGTATTAAACAGAAAATGGGGCTTAATCTGAGCTTGCATTAACATCAATTCCGCATGCTGTTTGCGAGCTTGCTCTCTTCGAACCTCACTAAGCAAACTGCCTATACGCTCCACCATGCTATTGAAACTATTAGCTAATAATACAGTTTCATCCTTGCCATGTGCTGTAATTCGAATATCAAGCAGCCCTTGTTCGACTAGTCTCATTTTCCTAACGACTTTAATAATCGATTTTGCAACACGATTGACAAAGAATACGTTAAACAATATTGCGGAAAACAGTCCGAGTACGGTTATCATGCCTATCCATTGCACGAAGCGTACATTTTCATCGGTTAGTGAGTTCCATGGCTTAATGGATATTAAAGTCCAACCATTTCGATCCAATTGGTAGGATGACACTAGACTGTCTATACCAGCAAATTTCTCGCGAGAGCTCGCATAGCTACTCGTCTGCTGCGGAAACGAATGTGTTTGTTCATTGATACTTTGACCATCCAATTCGCTTTGGCTGTCCAGCATAATAAGTCCTAATTTATTTACAATCATATATCTGGTTTCAGTAGCATCTGCTTGCGGGTTCTGAAAGGCTTTCAGCATGCTTGAAATCTCTTCTGTCTTATACTGTGTAATCATAACACCAAGGTCATCGAACGTTTCCATATCCTTAACCACACGCATTTGTGTAAATAATGGCGGATCAACGCCTGTTAGCTCCCTTTGCTCGTAAGGACCAATCCAAAGTGGTCGCCCACCGAGCTGCAGCACTTCTTGATAAAGCGTCGTCTCTTCCAACAGTTCAAATGTAATAGGTTTAAAAGTCGTCGGATCATTCCGATAAGAACGGAACATCGTCCCATTCTCGGCATATAGCACAACAAAGCTGACTGCTGGATGTTGGAATAAAATCCGCTTCATTTCTTTCTCTGCTTGATTGATGGCAATCTGCATACTAGCRTCGCTTGAGACTACGTTGCTGTATTTGAGCGTATCCTGAACCTCGGAGCTTGTCAGGTTCCCGTCAGATAGTTGATCCAGCTCTCGGAAGAAATATCGAATATTGCCTCCAACAGCCTTGAGCGTAATTTCTGTTTGCTCACTATATTTTTTCTCAAGCAAAGCCTCCGAATTAATGAAGGAGAATATGCCTAGACCAATCATTGGGATAATAATTAGAAGTATAAAGGCCAGCATCAATTTCGGTTTCAAGTTCATGTGTAGAATCTCCCTCATCCATTAACCTTTTACTTATCCAATACTCACCCCATTAATTAACTGTGTTAGACAAATTAGCTCTATCTTGCGCGGCTTGAATTTTTGCAGCTACTTTCTCTGGTCCGCTTACTTTACCAATAAGCTCTTGAATACCAACGTTGATGGTAGAAGCGACAGACAGTTGGACGATTGCGTCATAAGCTTTCCAATTACTTGAAGCATTGACCATTACATTTAAAATTTCAGTTGTAAGCGGATCTATACCTGATAGATCTCTTAGCTTCATGGATGGAAGTAGTTTATCTTCCACTAACGTACGTTTTTGAACTTCCTCTGTATAGAAGTTAGCAATGAATTTTTTCACCGCAACGATTTGATCTTCACTGAGGTCAGCAGAGAATCCAAATCCGTTCGAATAGGATGCGTTAATTGAAGTTTGGTCACCAGCTCCGCCTTCTATAGCCGGGAATGCGAAGTAACCGATATGCCCTTTTAGTGTTCCTGCCTCTTCACTGGAAAATCGATTAGCATCCCAAGTTCCTGTGAATACCATAGCTGCTTTGCCGGAAAGAAATTGCTTACCTTGGTCAGCATATTCAATGCCAAGAGCGTCTTTTGTAAAGTATTCCTTATTCACAAGCTCGGCATAGTAAGAAAATCCCTTTAAAAAATTGACGTCTGTCCACTTCGCTTCCCCTGTAAGGACTTTAGAGAACTCCTCCATACCAACGTTTCTCTCCATTACTGTGTTCCACATCATACCATTAACCCATCCGTCTTTCGCTGCCAAATCAAAAGGCGTATATCCGGCAGCTTTAAGAACATCACATACTTGAAGCAATTCCGCCCATGTGGTTGGGATTTCCAAATCAAGCTCAGCAAACACTTTCTTGTTATAGAAAATCGCTTCGCTGTAGCCTCCGAAAGGAAGACCGTAAACTTTATCATCTATTGTAAACTCGTCCAAACTTGCAAATTTATCATTCAGATTAAGCTCATCAATAATCGGAGTAAGGTCAAGCATGCGATTTGCTTTCACATACAGCTTAAGATCTGCGCCTCCGAACACTTCAAAAATATTGGGTGGATTGCCTGCGGCCATTTCAGCCTTCAGCTTTTGATCACGGTTAACAATTTCATCTATGCCTTCAAGCTTAAATGTTAAGCCTTCGTTCTCCTGTTGTGTTTTGGCAACAACATCCTCAATAATTTTTAAACGAGACTGGCTTGTTTCTTTTATTTGTGTATGACGAAGTGACAGGGTAACATCTTTCTTTTCTGCCACGGGTTCAGTTATTTCTTCAGAATTTTTCTTATTTGTTAGCGCATCGTTTGCTCCGCAAGCAGATGCAACTATCATAGTTGATAAGAACAGCGCAGATAGGGCAACAAATCTTTTATTACTCTTTTTCATTGCCTAGACCTCCTGATTGATAACATTTCATATTGCCGCGCTTCTTTATTATAATCTTAACCGTTCATAAGAGTGGAGGTCCAAAAACCGATGAGATAGGGATACAATTCTATTGTTTTTGAAATACGATATAAAAACAGTTAGCCCGCCGAGTTTATTTTCCCCGACAGGCTGAGTATAACTGCGTAACGTATTAGTAACGCATATTGTTTGTTATTTCTTTTATCACTTCATAAAACTGCTTCCACTCTTGATTAGCATGCTCTAATTGCGGCTTTCTCTCCATTACATCTAGTTCAGTCGATTCAGGCATTGCTCCTTCAGAGTCTCTTGTATCGCTTTCCAGTTGAATCTTTTGTTGTTTTATCCGCAAGCTATCTAAAGACATTTATATCCCTCATCCCTTAAGCCAGCTTTTTCTTAAAGCAAAAAGCTCCTTCAAGTCATCTGTCGACATTTCCGTAATAAACTGATCGGATTGGCCAACGACCTGATCGTTCAAAGATTGCTTCCGCTCAATCATTTCATCAATCTTTTCCTCTAAGGTTCCCGTTGTTATAAATTTATGCACCTGAACCTGCTTCGTTTGTCCGATTCGGAATGCTCGATCCGTTGCCTGATTCTCAACCGCGGGATTCCACCAACGATCAAAATGAAACACATGGTTAGCAGCAGTCAAATTAAGACCCGTGCCCCCAGCCTTAAGTGATAACACGAATGCACAGCAGGGCTCCTCAGGATTTTGGAATCGTTCAATCATCTCATCCCGTTTTGCCTTTGGAACGCCGCCATGCAAGAAAGGTACCGGC
>NZ_JBFUHJ010000301.1:0-6856 GCF_056402455.1 Paenibacillus sp. P4_A7
CTCTTTAAGCGATTACTTAATTACTCGTCTTGCTACAACAAATCTGTCTTTATAATAGCTGTTCTTATAAATGTTTGAAATGATAACATCTTTCTCAGGGGTAATGTTGTGAATCATTTTTCCATCGCCAATGTAAATTCCTACATGACCGACATCCTTCTTGTTTTTGCTGTTGAGCCAAAAGAAAACTAGATCACCTTTTTCCAATTTTCCCCATGCAACCTTTTGGCCTACTTTTGCTTGATCGTCATCATCTTTGTTAACCAAATTTACGCCTACGTTTGCAAGTCTGTACGTAAGGTAAGTAAAGCCGGAGCAATCTGTTTTATAGGGTGCGCGAACTTCTTGTCTTTTTTTCCAGTTCACATAGTCGACCTTATTTGTCAATGAAATCGCAGTTTTCACTACCTTATTTCTTTTAGCTTCTACTGATGCTGAGGCAGCATCGACACTCCCTAATATTGAAGTAGCAGGCAAACTGACGGCTAACATTAAGATCGCGATTTTTGTTTTAAATCCTTTTTTCATAATATATCATCTCTCCTCTTTGTTAGTCTCATCTGCATTATAAATACCTTTTGTACAAGTAAGAAACCTGCAAAAATTGGTATGTAAACGTCTCCTTTGTGTCAAAAGATGATGAAAAGCTTGATGTAATGCGGTTTTCACTCTGTTTTGGTAGAGCCAGCCTCGATGAATGAATAATTTCTTTCTTGTTGTCTGTTTTCCAGTGTGTTAAAATGCATTTTTTTTCGTTTTCTTGGATCTAGTACGTTTTATCGGCACCATAAAATAAATAAAGAGCGTTCGAAATGAACGCTCTTTTGGTCTAAATTTATATTTTATTAACTCGCTCAACCTCAAATTCAGCACCAGACATGGAGATACCCCTATTTAAAATGTCCTCTTGGCTAACGGCTGCTCCGGCATTCATCAACCTTCGCATTGGCAGACTGGTATCTGGCATTCCTTATCGTCATCCAAGAGACCAAGCTGTAACGCCTTCCGTACCAATTGTGCAAATGAACTGTTCGACCATGCAAACCAGTCACGCGTGAAGATCGATGGATCATCCTTATGAAATCCTTCATGCAGCGTACCCGCATCATCCATAAGGACATGATTGCCAAAACCATCTGTCTCAAAAGCATAGATCCGGCCATACTTTGGATGATCAACGATTCCATGTAAGGTAATGGCATGTTGAATTTCTTCTTCTAATTGCGCCATCTCAGACGCCAGCTTCTCATCTCGATATACATAACGAGCAACTTCCTGCATCTGTCGCAGTGTCACTACAGCAAACATATTGGATGGTAAATTAAAATGAAAATCACAAGCATCATCGCTAGGACGAAAGCCAGACCAAATCATCCCGATATCGTTCACAGGCATGCCAAGTCCTTGCTTTCGCAAAGTATCGATCATGATGGAAGCTCCTTCTGGATTGCCTCCAGCAATCGATGTGTCTTATCGCAGCTATACTCCCAGAACATCACACCCGCCAGCTCTTGATGTTTCACATAATCACATTTATGCTGAAGTGATTCTTCGTCATCGTAAGAAATAAATTGACTGCCATTGTAAAGGTATGGCGCCTTTGCCTCGTCGTCCCAATACCTTGTATAGCCGTTTTTCTCAATATATTCAGCCGCTAGAGTAGTGAAATCAGGTCCATAGCCACCGCTGCTTCCCGCCATTTGATGCAGTCCATTATTGCGGTTAGGAACCTGCTGCCAGAGCCTAGAATAAAACGCCAAACCGATTACAATTTTCTCCTTCGGCACTCCCGCACGCTTAAATAAGTGAACAGAAGCGTCGGTGCTGATTCGGAATAAATCCCCTGTCGGGGTATAAAGATTGGTATGGTGACCTGTTAGCACTTGGAATCCGCCACGCATATCATAGGTCATTAATTGAACATAATCTAAATACTGCTGCACTTGGTCCATCTCCGTACCATCAACGTAATACTGGTCCGCACCCGTGGCAATGGTCAGCAAATAATGCCGTCCATCCTGTGCGCCTTTAAGGTCGAGTGCCTCGCGCATCGTTTTGAGAAGCAGCGTGAAGTTTGTCTTATCGTGTGGACTAGAGGCGATATCTGCCTCCCCATAGCAAGGATATTCCCAATCCAAATCGATCCCGTCAAATGGATAGTCAGTCAAGATACGGAGCGCCGAATCCGCCATACTTTCTCTTCCCTTTTCAGTAAATGCCGCTTCAGAGAAACCTCCCGCTCCCCACCCACCGACAGATAGTAGCACCTTCAGAGCCGGATGCTCACGTGTTATCTCCTTCAGCGTATCGAGCTGCTGCAAATGCTCGATAGAAATTTGATCGTTAAGTACATGACCGAAAGCTACATTGATATGTGTTAATTTCTCCAAATCCTGTCGTATCATATCAGGCAGACTAGAATCACCGACATAGCCTACCACTATATGTTTCTGTTTTGTCATCTAATGTCTCACTCCTATTTATCGTTTATTTTGGTCAACGACTTCGAAACCATCCTTGATTTCGTCATGATGCCAAAAACTCCATAATGAAATGGGCATAATCCAGTACGTTGCCGCACCGCCTCTAGCTCTCGTCTCATCCGCCACAGCCGCATTGGCCTGTTCGAACAATGCCGGATTCCATGTGCTTGCAGCAGCAATAGGTACTGGAAAGACCGTCCGCCTATTTTCTCATCCAATCTTCCTCCAGTAATCCTATTTCTATTTATTATTCCTAATCCTATTGATTCTCTCTTTAAAGGTCAGCTACTCTTTTACGCTTCCCATGACAAGTCCTTTAACAAAGTACTTTTGTAGAAATGGATAAACAACAAGAATCGGGAGTGAGCCTACAATTATTTGTGCAGCCTTCGTCGTCCGATCTGAAATCTCACTTAAATTTTTTGCTTGCAGTAAACTAATCTTGGACATATCCGGCTGAATAATAATCGTCTGCAGGTAGGTGGTTAATGGATATTTGGCAGGCGAATTCATTAGCATCAGACCATCGAACCAGGAATTCCATTGACTTACAAATGAGAACAACGTAATCGTCGCGAGTGCAGGCAAAGAAATCGGTAAGTAGACTCGCCACAGCGTGACCCAGTGCGATGCACCGTCCATAAACGCCGATTCCTCCAACTCCTTAGGCAATCCCCGAAAGAAATTCAATAATAATATAACGTTAAACACCTGCACAGCTCCGGGCAGTACTAATGCCCAGATCGTATCAATCAATCCCGTCATACGAATCGTCAAATACCAGGGGATCAAGCCCCCGCTAAACAACATCGTAAATACGAAAAACCAGGCATAAACGGTACGAAGGCGGAAATCCTTCACTTCTTTCGAAAGTGGGTAAGCAAGCGTGATCGCGAGTAGCATACCAATCGATACACCGAGCACTATTCTCTGAATTGAAATCCCAAACGAAGATACAAACTGCTTGCTTTCCAAAATAAACTTATAAGAGCCTATTGTGAAATCAATGGGCCACAGCTTAACTAGTCCTGCTGTCGCCGCGCTGCTTGTACTAAGTGATATTGCCAGTACGTGCACCATTGGGGCCAAGCATAATAATGACAATAGAATTAAAAAAGTATGATTCAACCAACTAAATACGCGATAACTTCCGGACGGTCGATGAAACATAGGATTCGTCCTCCCTTCTTAAAAAATCCGATATCCAGCCAAACGATAAGCTAATAAATAAGAGACTGAAATAAACACGAGCGACACAACTGATTTAAACAAACCTACTGCAGTAGCCACACTGTATTGAGCATCTATAACACCAATTCGATACACGAGTGTATCCAGAATATCTCCAGTGTCATAGACAGTTGAATTATAAAGAGTAAAGACTTGCTCGAAGCCTGCATTCAGCACATTACCCAAACTGAGTGTCGTCATTAAGATTACGATTGGCAATATGCCAGGAAGCGTAATATAGATGGTCTGTTTCCAGCGTGTTGCGCCATCAATAACGGCTGCTTCATATAGAATCGGACTAACATTGGTTAAGGCAGCTAAATAAACTATGGTACTAAATCCAAACTCTTTCCACACATCAGATGCGACTAGTACATAACGGAACCAACGATTATCTCCCAGGAAGAAGATGGGATCTATGCCAACGGCAGTAAGCAATTGATTAATAATCCCCGTACTAGGGGACAAAATATCAATTAATATACCTCCCAATATGATCCATGATAGAAAATGCGGCAAATAAATAAGTGTCTGAATGCCACGTTTGACAAACGAAATACGTATTTCATTAAGCAATAAAGCAATCGACACCGGTACAATAAGTCCAGCTACAATTTTCATGCACGCGATAATAACCGTATTCCAAATGACTTGCATCGTACCCGGAAGCTCGAATACATATTTGAAATTGTCCAACCCTACCCATGGAGAACCAAAAAAACCTTTAGTTGGTGAAAACTTTTGAAAGGCAATTACAATGCCGGACATAGGGATATAGCTAAAAACAATAACGAGTACAAGACTTGGCAGTACTAATAAATGCAGAGGCAATTCTCTTATGCTCTTTTTCATACGCAGGCACCTTCTCCCGTCGGTCTAACTAACAAAGGAAGCGAATAAAGTTGCATCCACTTCCTTTGCTAGAGTTATCTATTTATTGAGCGGCATACCATTCATTTACTTCTTTAGTCATCTCGTCTCCGCCGAGCTTATGCCAATCCAATACAAACTTATCAAACTCATCCACCGATGCTGAGCCCATAATAATTTTCGTGAATATTTCTCGTTCAATCTTATCCAGCGTGCTCTTTTTCGTAACCATCGTAGGCGTGCTTGCCCCTAAATATTCAGTAGTAAGAGCAAAGTCTCTATAGCCTGCAAGGGCTTCAAATGCAGACCCTTTAGGACCTGCCTGTCGATCAACTGCCCAATGCGAGTCATCACCATTTAAGTAAGCTTCGATTTTATCGTAGTTATCCTTCTGCTCCTGATTCAGCTTGGAGGTATCCTTGGATTCAATTGCTTCTTTAACCGCTAGAAAATTATCTGGAATATCCTTGTTAGGAGGGAATACTTGGAATAATGGATATTGGAAAATTTCTGTTCCTTCTTTGTCAGCCGCATACTTAATCCAATCCGCTGTTTTTCCATAGAAACGCTCATGCTGAAGATTCAGCATTTTTACAATAACCTCTGGATTATCAAATCCTTTAGTTGCTACGAAATATTCATAGACAGCGAATCCTAAACCTGGTTTTGCTGGCTTATCATCAATAGATACGATCGGATATGGCTTCCAATCCATGCCCGGATTTTGCTTTCTCGCATCATTTAATGGATAGTAGGAGTTCCAGTTGGCTCCATATTGAATGCCGACCTTATTCTGTGAGATAGACTCCGTAACTTTGCCGCCATCCTTGACTGCAAATTCACGATCTAACTGCCCTGATTTGTACAGCTCCTGAAGCTTTGCCAAAGCAGCCTTCATTTCAGGCTGAACATTGCCGTAGACAACCTTTCCCTCTGCATTTTTAACCCAAATGTTTGGATAAGCATGAAACCCGTTAAAGAAGCCCGTCAGATTAGCAACACCTCCATACAAATCCTTTGTCAGTGCTAGACCAAATGTATCGTCTTTACTATTACCGTCTGGATCTTGCTTTACGAAAGCCTCTGCTATTTTCATCAAATCGTCCATCGTTTTCGGCTCTGGCAGCTTCAACTTCTCCAACCAGTCCGTGCGGATCCACACGACATCTGCCCCTGTAATATTGCCGCCAAATTTCGGAATAGCCATCAGCTTTCCATTAAACGTCGCGGCCTTCAAAGCAAGCCCGCCATCCTGATTGGCCAAATCCTTCAACTCGGGAGAAGCATACTTCTCGAAAGCCTCCGTCAAATCTTGAATTTGATCCGCTTCAACAAGCTGACTAAGCTGCTTCACGCTCACACCGAATACATCAGGCAGATCGTCAGAAGCGATTGCTACATTCAACTTTTTATTGAATGCGCTTTCATCTCCGCCATTCCCATCTGCTACCCAGTCGTACTTAAGCTTAACTCCTAATGCACTCTCATACTCTCTAGTCCAGACGTTATTATCCATTGTTTCCCCGTTTTTAAAACGGTCTTCCGGCAAGCTTCCTCTGATCGCATGAACTTCAATCGGTGGATCGTATTTAATAAATGGACCGTCTTCCTTTACGGTCGTGCCTGAATTATCTGTTGTTGGTGGCGTTGATGTCGGCTCCACCTTTTCGGTGTTTGCACAAGCACTCAGAACAATTGCAAAACTCAGAATACATAATGACATTCCTTTAATCAGACTCTTCTTTGTCATGATTGATTCCCCCTTGATTTCTTCAAGATTGTTCTTGCTCCCTAACTATATCCCTTATTCACTAGGCTCTTCTATTCGCCATTATTGACATTCGACTAACATCTTTTTACTTATTTACTTGATCGCGATATTCTTGTGGCGTTACATTAGTCACTTTGCGGAAAAAGCGATAAAATGATTGTTCAGACAAAAAACCGACTGCTTTGGATATTTCATTAATTTTCAAACGATTTTCCTGGAGCAGCTCCTTTGTCTTGGTCATTCTGACCTCCGCAATATATTCAGACAGCCCTTCCCCTGTAATACGCTTATATAATCTAGACAAATAAGAAGGATTATGGCCGACTACTTCTGCAATTCGGTTTAAGCTAATATCCCCTGCAACATGATGCCGAATATAGCTTTGAACCTGACTAACAACGCCTTCCTCCTGATGACCTTGTCCCGACATCTTCCGCTCAAAAATAATCTCCGTCAATTGATAAAAGTATTCCGTTAATTCTTTCCATTGATTTGTACAATC
>NZ_JBFUHJ010000302.1:0-6803 GCF_056402455.1 Paenibacillus sp. P4_A7
TTTTACGCCTTCAAGCTTCACAATAGGATCAGGCACGTGAACGCCTCCTTTCCCAAATTAGCTGTGCAGCTGTAATGACGCTTACTATCCATACTACAGCCGTGCCAAGGAAAACAAAGCTGCCCGCCGGCTTTCTGATCCATTTTATCCATTCATAATATTCCGGACCTAGAATGGCTCCTCCGCCCAGCTTAACTACAGTAAAAAGCCTTGAGAGCTCCGCCGGATTAAGAAACGTAAGCATAGTAACCGCTGGCTTGATAATGGGATACGGCATGAAGCCTAATGCTGCAATAAGYAATGGCGGCCAGCCGATAATAGCAAAAAACCATATCGCAACAGCGATCGTTAACGCTTGCCACCGATTTTTGGCCAGCGTACCTACCAGCATAGCAATCGCCAGAAAAAATAAGGCAACGCTGCAGGAAAAGGCTAGCAGCTGCAAGTAGGTCTGAAGTCCAAATCCATATCCTGCAACTAAACCTAGCAGGCCCGCAACTCCAAAACCTACGGAAACAATAACAAGCAGCACAATAACCAACCCTATATATTTTCCTATGATGAAGGACCATGTGCTGATAGGATAAACGGACAATAGCTCCCAGCTCCCGTCCTCCTTCTCTGCAGTCAATGAAAACGATCCGAGTAGCAAAGACATCAATGGCAATAAATACAAGATCAAATTGAGAGTTGTTCCGGTAATGCCAGAGTAGCCTTGAACATAGCCTTGCGCATTAATTAATAGCAAGCAAAGCATGAATAATGCAAAAAGGCCCATGAAAGAATAGGCCCACGGATTACGAAACCCTATTCTCACTTCCCTTATTGCAATATGCGTCGTCTGAATCACGAGTTTTTACCTTCTGTTCCATGACCCATGTCCATCTCTTCTTTACTATCGTCTGAATGCATGTTTTCATTGTGTTTTTCCATGTTTTCCATATCCATCATATCACGGTTAACTTCCCATTTATGTTCAGTTAGCTCTTCAGAACTAAACAATTTTCCCTTTCCTTGCTCATCGATGTAGGCCTGTGCGGAAGCTTTATCCTTGAAGGCGATAACGCCATAAGCCATTGGTGTAATGTATGCAGAATCGTATGCGTAGAATGCCTTCTCATATTTGATCCAATCGCCGCTATTATGATCTCTGACAAATTCAGCTCCTACCGCCTCGGAACCATTTTGGACTTTCCACTTATTCATGCAACCAATATCGTCAAACTTCAAGGATTGACCATCTGTCGTAATAATTTGAGTAGCGTAAGGATCATCCTTCACCGCCATGTTGCAAATAACACACTTATCGGTTTCTTCATTAATTGCTTGTGGCTTGTATTCCTTAGCCCCGCATGCGCTTGCCAGCAGTAGAATAATGACCATAAAAACCCCTGCACTAAATCGTTTCGTTTTCATCTTCTTTTTACCCCCAAATAAATTAGATAATAGGCCAGACTCAGTAGTCCAGCGCCAACTAAAGCTGAATGCAATATTGTTTGCCTTGGTGAGATGAATCTCATTTCCCCTGTCGGTTTCATCAGCGGCGATGCATCCCTCGACCATGACTGTCTCTCCGACTGATAGAGATCTTCTAGGAAAACCATTCCTGGCGACTGGAAGAACAATTGAAAGCCCGGTCTTGTTTTAACCAGACTTTGAAAAAAAGGATTGATCGCATAAGCAGTCTCGCTTTTTCCATCTCCATCCGTATCGATTCCTTGAAAGGAATCCCAATAGTTTCCGTCCAGTATATTACCGACACTATTTCTTGCTTCAGCATTCGCAACATTGCCGATAAACTGATTACCAATCATGACGTTATTTTCGGCATCAAGAAGCTGAATTCCAATAAAATTACCAATAACTGCATTGCCTTCTATGTTGTTTTGCGTAGATTGTTCCACATAGAGTCCTACACGATTTCCCTCAACGAGGTTGTTGCGAATGTTTGTTCGATGCGCATCAAACAATAAAATGCCTTGCGAATTAACACTTTCACTTTGCTTTGTAAATTGGTTTCCAGAAACCTCCACATCGCGAACTGCCATAATCATTGCGCCGGTAATGTTCAGATTTCCAAAGTTATTGCGAATAATCGTCCCTTTTGTATACATGCAATGAACACCGTAACGCAGCAGTTCAAAATGATTATCCTCAATCAAATTCTTGTCGCTGTTTTCCATATAAATACCATCATGCATAGAAGAAATGGTATTTCCATTGAAACGATTTCCACTCGATTCATACAAATCGATTCCGTTTCCTTTGTCGGATAGCTTAACTGGGCGATTCTTGATTACACCAGCCCATTCAATACTTGAGCTTCGGACCTCACCATTGTTAGCTTTCCTCATCTTAATTCCAAATGAGCCGGTACGAATTTGTAAATTATCCAGCAATACGCCATTTGCTTGAACAAGGACGGCAGGCTGCTTCTTGATTGTCTCGTCAATGATGGTCATTCTGATTAAAGAAACGTTATCAGCCTTAATTTGTACAGCAGGTTTTTTAGATGTGTTTTTAATAGTAACCTGTGATCCTGGATTTGCCTTCAGTTGAAGCGTCTTATCAATGACAATGGGAGCATCATAATTCCCTGCTGGAACCAGAATGGTGTCACCTGCTTTCGCCTCATTTATAAGCTTCTGCAAGGGGCTAGTCAACTCATCAGCAATTACATGACCTGCTGCACTCATCATATGTATTACTGCTAGCATCAACGCTATCAAGATTTTCTGCGATGCCTTCATTGCACCTCGACCTTTTTCTTTTTCGTTAGATGGATATCGTCGGTATACAGATGCAAGTACACTTCATATGTACCTGATTTCGGAAATGTGTACGTTCCGATAAATGCATTCTGTCCATCTTTATCAGCACCCAACAATTCCGGATCCTCATTTACTCGAATCTCAAACGCCATATCTGAAGATTTGGAAAGCTCGCCTCCAGTAAAATCCGCCTTCAGTTTAATTGGAGAACCTGCAATCGGAATCTTAGGCACCGTCGTCAAATTCGCATCGATAGCTGCGGGGTCGATTGTTGCCTGTGGAGAAGTCGAACAAGCTGTTAGACAACCGAGTAATACACATATCGCAGCTATCTTTATTGCCTTTTCTAGCAATTTTTCACCTACTCTCAAATTGTTATATTTATATTCTAACAAATATACACTTTTATCCAAATGACTCGAAAGAGCTATAAACTTATCTTATTGTGACAAATTAAAAAAATAGCTCGTTTGAGCCATTAATGTTAATTAGTACTTCCTTTTATAATTATAGGAATACCTATAGAGCTTCTGAAAGGAGAAAATATCGATTACTTTACTCGTTTACGAAACAGGAGGTTACTCAATTATGTCCACGAAAAAAATCAGTCCTTTTCTCATTGCGATTATTATTCTATGTTGTGCCATACTTGCATATCTGTTCTATATATTTCAGAACAGCGACAGCAAGCTGCCCATTGTGAAGGCAGCTCCTAATTTCACTCTTCAAGAGTTAGATGGCTCCACTTTTGAGATGAAAGAAAATCAAGGAAAAATAATGCTCATAGAGTTTATGTTCACCAGTTGTCCCGATATCTGTCCGGCTACTACTTACAATATGGTATTGCTTCAAGAAGAATTAAAAAAACAAGGTAGCTTTGGAAGCGAGGTGCAATTAGCGGCCATTACCTTCGATCCTAATACCGATACACCAGAAGTCTTGCAAGCGTATGCGCAGCGGATGGGAATCGATCATTCAGGTTGGAAGGTGCTCCGTGGAGACGAGGATTATACAATTGAAAAAGCCAAGGAATACGGAATCATGATCCAAAAGCTCGAAGGAAATCAATTTGTTCATACGGTAACCTCTCTAATGCTCGTCGATGCTAAACAGCAAATTCGTAAGGTATATCGAATGGGTGAGGAAATGGACATTGAGATTATCTTAAAAAATATTAACACCCTCCTTAAAGAAAAATAAAGGGTTCAACCTCATATTCAATACCTAAGCCAGGGCCGTCCCAACAAGTCTGTTTGACTTAGGGATGGCTTTTGGCTTTTTAAATGTTTTCCTTCTAGTACATCCAAAATCGGGTATGTCTTTAATGAAGGGCAGTTCATTCTGGAATGAACTCTGCCCTCTGTTTGGTTTACTTGTGCTCCGATAGCCATGTTGCCAGACTTTGAATTTCTTCCGCCGATATGCTCTTACCGAACTGTGGCATACCCTTACGACCATTCGAAACGACATCAATAATTTGTTCCTCCGAGAGTCTAGCTCCTACCTTCTGCAGATTAGGACCTGCTCTTCCCTGCAGTTCATTACCATGGCAAGAAATACACATTTTCTTGTATATGGCCTCGGCTTCGTTACTCTCCATACTTTCTCCTTCGTTATTGTCATTTTTCGACTTATCGCCAGTTGATGCCCCGGCGCAAGCGGTTAATAAAAGTAGTAATGTAACTGCCCCTATGGCCAAAAAACGCCTTGAACTTTGAATCATATGATATCCTCCTTTCTTTTCTATTGAATACTATCATAACCAATCAACATTTTTTTAGAATGACTAAAAAGAGCTATTTGGGAGCATAAATTATGAAAACAAAACAACCATTTATCTATATCTAACACAAATAACCGCCTGAAATTTCAGACGACTCTTTACTATAAACTTGTTATTTTTGTACCGTTCTCTGTTGCTGGTCAAGGTAAGGTGCCAATGAGATTTCCCTAACTTCATGCCTAAACCAACTCATAAGCAAATCCTTTAAGCGATTTTTTCCCCCACCAATACGTATACATACCCATTAAAGAAAAACTGGCAGCTATGAAATGGAAGTAGTGCTGCCAAATAGTCGGATAAAGAAACAAGGACTGAAAGAACCCTCTTGATTCTTTCCATAGCTCGGGCTGGAGCATGGAGACGGCGGTATGCCAGGTTACGAAGACCGATTAACCGAAGAAGAGATAGTTAATTTGACCAATTGGCTGGGTTCCTTTAAATGAAAATTCAACAAAAAAAGCACGATTCTTATGATAAGAACGCGCTTTTTTGCTTTTACATTTGATAAAATCCACGTTCATAAGCATATCTAGCAAGCTGGACACGATTTTCTAAATGTAACTTTTGCAGTATATTCTTCAAATGGTTTTTGACAGTATGCTCGGAAATGACCAACTGTGTAGCAATATCCCGGTTCAACATTCCTTTGGCAACCAAGGATAATATTTCTTTCTCCCTATTTGTAAGGGGGGACTCTTCGATCTTCGGCTTGTCTATTTGAGTAAATTCACTTAATATGCGTTGAGCAAGCTCCTGAGACATAGGTACCTCGTCATAGGCGATCGCTCTTAAGTATTCCAGCCATGCGCTGGGAGTTAAATTTTTGAGCAGATAGCCCTGTGCTCCTTTCTTCAACGCTTCAAACAAATGACTAATATTATCAGATACCGTGACCATGACAATTTTCACATAGGGGAACTTTGCTTTTATTTCCTTCGTTGCATCAAGACCGCCCATTTTCTTCATATTAATGTCCATTAGAATCATATCCGGCATAACTTGCTCTGTCCAATAAATAGCCTCTTCACCGTTTTCTGCTTCTCCAACAATCTCGAACAAGGAATCTTCACTAAGTATCGCCTTTATTCCTTCTCTAGCATGGGGATGATCATCTACAATTAGAACGCGTACCGTTTGATGTGTCATCTATACTCTACCTGCCTTCTCTGTAAGACTTCTAGCGTTGTTCTGCCAGAATCTCTTCTCAAATCCATCTCCCAGCCTAATTCCAGCGTCCGCTCCTTCAAAAATTTCAAGCCATAGCTGCCTTCCTTGAGTAATGGATTTCCCGTAAAACCTATTCCATTATCCGAAATAAAACAAAACCAGCCCTCGTCTCTAGATTCTAATCGTATACGAATATGATTGGCATCTTCGGCATGCTTTCGAATATTGATTAATCCTTCTCTCAGAAACTCATACAAACCTATTTTTTCTTTAACTGTTAAATCAACCTCTTGTATTGGCCATGTATACTCAATTTTCACGCTTGAATCAAAATGTATATCGTTAATTAAATCGCTTATTGAATCTTTCCAATCCGCAATAACGACTTCCGGTGGGTACTTTAAATTGGATATGGACTGGCGCACGTATTCATTGACTTCAAGAACCGTTTTCTTTATAGATAGCAGCTGTTCATCTTGTTCATCGCTAGCTCTAACCTGATCGAGTTTGACAGAAACTAAAAATAAAGACTGTGCAATGCCATCATGCAGCTCCTTAGCTAGTTTTTCTCGCTCCTGTAATGCCGTTTGTATCAGTTTTGATTGCTGGAGTTCCTCTTGAATCGTTTCCATAATAGCGAAAAGCTGTGTAATGAGGAGTAAAGTAATGAGAAATACAAATAATGGTGAAAGCCAATTACCAGCTTCCATTGATATATAAGGTAGCAAGTACTCGTGACGGACATATTCCCATATCCAGATCGTTAGCGTCGGAATGATAAGAATCAACCATTTTATTTGTTTATACAGTTTCAATGACCTCCAAACGAGTATTTGTCAAACTCTCCCAACATCCTAACCTATTGTCTCTTATTCCTTTTAGATAACATATGACTCACTAGGGCTATTTGATAAATAATAAATTCATTTCTTCGTAACAAACTTGCTGAGATATAGCCACAACGAGTCATTTTATCGAAAAGCCTCATTGCTCATAATAAGTAATGAATGAGGTGAGCAAATAAAAATGCCAATTCTTGCTCTTGAGCTTCAAAATGTATGTGCGGGTTACGGTCCTAACCC
>NZ_JBFUHJ010000303.1:0-6784 GCF_056402455.1 Paenibacillus sp. P4_A7
TTGCAAGGGTGCTGATATCATCATTATTACGGCAGGAGCCGCGCAGAAGCCAGGCGAAGAACGTATCCAATTATTGAAGCGGAATGTAGCTATTTATGAGAGTATTGTGACCGAGGTGTTAAAGCATAATGATGATGGCATATTGCTGATCGCGTCGAATCCGGTTGATGTTATGAGCTACTTCTGCTTGGAGAAGTCAGGCTGGCCTGCCCACCGAGTTATCGGCTCGGGAACGTTGCTTGACAGTGCGCGTTTCCGCTATTTAATTGGTGAGAAGCTGCAGCTTGATCCGCGCAGCGTTCATGCCCATATTATTGGGGAGCATGGTGATTCTGAACTGCCAGTATGGAGCCTTGCGAATGTTGCCGGCTCCGCCGTTGAGATTTCTGAGGATGAGAAATCAGAAATTTTCACAAACACAAGAGATGCCGCTTATGAAATCATTGAAGCAAAGGGCGCTACCTATTATGCGATTGCACTCGCACTTGACCGAATTGTAACTGCTATTTTACGCAATGAAGCAGCCGTGTTGAATGTTTCTACTTTGGTTGAGAATTACCATGGCATCTCCGATGTATATTTGGGTGTTCCTTGTGTCGTTGATCGACAAGGTGTACGTGAGGTGCTTGATATCAAGATTACAGATGCAGAAAAAGAACTGCTGCATCGTTCAGCGAACAAGCTGAAGGGACTTATACAATCTATTTCTGAATAATAATTGAATTGAAAAAGATAGGCTGAAATTGGACGCGGAAGTTCAATAAGCTATGAGATAAGTCACAGTGTTTTTTCTACCAACAGGTTATATTGTTGTTAGAAGAAAACAAAAGGAGCTGATCGGAATGGTGATCAGATGGATGAGAGAAAATAAATATGCAGCAGCAATTTTATTAGTACTCCGGGTATACCTTGGCTGGCAATGGATGACCGCAGGCTGGCATAAATTAGGCGGGTTTGATGCGAGTGGTTTCTTGAAAGGGGCAATTAGCAACCCAGTCATTGATAGAGGCACGAATGAACTGGTTTATCCTACATTTACAGCTTTTCTAGAAAACTTTGCTTTGCCAAATGCGAAAATTATTAATGTACTGATACCGTATGGCGAATTTCTTGTAGGCTTAGGACTTATAGTAGGAGCGTTAACGACAACTGCGGCATTCTTCGGTCTCCTCATGAACTTTATGTTTATGTTCGCTGGGACAGTATCGACTAACCCTTGGTTTATATTAATTGGGATGATCGTGTTGGTAGGAGGAACAAACGCTGGTAAATTCGGTGTTGACTATTACCTAGCCCCTTATCTGCGCAAAGTGTTTGGAAAAATGAGGAACGACAAGATAACCATAAGCAACCATACTGGTCATCGTTGAGATAATTAACTGTGAAGGACCCAGAGCTTGCTGTTAAGCGCTGGGTCTTTTTGTGCGAATGCTGCTAACGTAAATGAGATCAAGGTTTTAATTTGTTGAACTATTTTCTACTTGACTTTTTCAAGCTTAGTTATGTAGTATAATACAATCTACAAATAAAAGGCACTGACCAAAGACATGATTTCCTATCCGAGCTGTCCAGAGAGAGAGGCTAAGGCTGAAAGCTTCTCCAGTTATCGGTTGTGAGATTACCCCTTTGCAGCCGTGGCGTTGAACCCGTTGAGTTGTGTCTCGCGGCAGTAAGCGGCACCGTTTTATCCCCGATATCGGATACTAATAAGGATCTGGCTATTGCAGCAGGTCGAATTAGGGTGGAACCACGAGCTGAACGCACTCGTCCCTTCTTGGGAGAGAGGCGTTTTTTTGCGTTCATAAATGCAAGCGTAAACGGCTGTCGCCGTCCTTGGCGGCAAAGCTCGTTTCGCGGTGGTTATATAGAAATGGATAAGTGTGAAACTTATAAATTCTATATAACTAAAAAAAAAGTAGAAATGGAGGATGAATCATGGAGATTAATGTTATTTTGCCGGATGGAACAGCTAGGAGGTATTTGCAAGGCACGACAATAGCACAGGTTGCGGAATCTATAAGTATAGGTTTGAAGAAAAATGCCATCGCTGGAAAAATAAATGGCAAGCCTGTTGATTTGAACGAGACGATCGATCAGGATAGCAAGATCGAAATTGTAACGCTTGAAAGTAAAGATGGCCTAGACATCTATCGGCACACTACGGCACATATAATGGCTCAAGCGATTAAACGAATTTATGGCGAAAAAGCTGTGAAGCTCGCTATTGGGCCGGTCATTGAAGACGGTTTTTATTATGATATCGATATCGAAAAACCGCTGTCCAGCGATGATCTTAGTGCCATTGAGAAAGAGATGGAAAAGGTTATTCAAGAAAACCTGCCAATTGTTCGTCGAGAGGTCAGTCGTGCTGAAGCCCTCCGCATTTTTGAGGAGCTTGAGGAGCCGCTAAAGCTGGAGCTCATACGTGACCTGCCGGATGATGTCGCTCTTACAATTTATGATCAAGGTGAGTTTTTCGATTTATGCCGAGGACCTCATCTCCCCTCCACAGGTAGAATTAAGGCGTTCAAGCTGCTGAATGTAGCGGGTGCTTATTGGCGTGGAGACTCGAATAATAAGATGCTGCAGCGAATTTATGGCACTTCCTTTCCGAAAAAAAATCAGTTGGAAGAGCATATGCACTTTCTGGAGGAGGCCAAAAAGCGTGATCATCGCAAACTAGGCAAGGAGCTCGAATTGTTCATGTTTTCTGAGGAAGCGCCAGGAATGCCCTTTTATCTACCGAAAGGAATGACTATTCGTACCGAGCTTGAAGATTTTGCACGTGAGATTCAAAGACAGCGAGAATACGATGAAGTACGTACGCCACTAATGATGAATAATCGGGTTTGGGAGCAATCGGGCCACTGGGATCACTACAAGGATAATATGTATTTTACTAATGTGGATGATACAAAGTTCGCGCTTAAACCGATGAACTGTCCAGGGCATATGCTTATTTTCAAAAATAGCTTACGTTCCTATCGAGAGCTGCCCATTCGCCTCTCGGAATTTGGTCAGGTGCACAGGCATGAGCCATCCGGGGCCCTTAACGGGATGATGAGGGTTCGTACTTTTTGTCAGGACGATGCGCATCTATTTGTTCGACCGGATCAAATTGAGGAAGAAATTAATCGCGTCATTATGCTGATTGACCATGTTTATCAGGTATTCGGCTTTGAGTATAAGATTGAGCTATCCACACGGCCAGAGGATTCAATGGGCTCGGAGGAGCTATGGAATCAAGCAGAGCAGTCATTGCAAAATGTGCTGGATAATCGAGGTATCCAATATACCGTCAATGAAGGGGATGGGGCATTTTATGGTCCAAAAATCGACTTTCATATTTTAGATGCGCTTAAACGGAGCTGGCAGTGCGGTACGATTCAACTGGACTTTCAAATGCCTGAAAAGTTTGAGCTATCCTATATTGGTGAAGACAATCAAAAGCACCGTCCAGTCGTCATTCACCGAGCGGTTTATGGCTCCATTGATCGATTTATTGGTATTTTGACAGAGCATTTCAGCGGTGCGTTCCCATTATGGCTTGCGCCAGTCCAAGCGAAGTTGTTGCCTGTTTCAGAAAGCTATATCGACTATGCTTTAGAAGTGAAGCACACGTTGGAAAAGTCCGGCATACGCGTGGAAGTAGATATACGAAATGAGAAGCTAGGGTATAAAATTCGGGAAGCCCAGCTTGAAAAAGTGCCTTATATGCTGGTTCTCGGTGAGAACGAGAAAAATTATGCAACGGTGTCGGTTAGAAAACGGTCGGAAGGCGATCTTGGCTCAAAAAGCATAGTAGAAATCACTGAGCAAATACAAGAAGAAATTCGATCGAAAGCTTAAATGATTTAATCAGTACCATTCATACATTTTAGGAGAGTGCTAACGTTTTGTCATCACATGTTATCGCAACAGCTACTCAATCATTTCGTTCTCGATTAATTATTTTACTGCTAGTCGTAATGGTCGCAGGAATGAGCCAAGGGTTACTACTCCCCCTGCTGACCATTATGCTAGAGCGTTCCGGTGTGTCATCCGATATGAACGGAATCAATTCGGCGGCATTATATATTGGTATTTTCTGCACGGTGTTTTTTGTAGAGAGGCCAGTCGTTCGGTTTGGATATAAAAAAGTTATTATAGCAGGCATTGCATTGGTGTCGATGTCCGTCCTGCTCTTTCCAATAAGCGATTCACTTGTGGTGTGGTTTGTATTGCGCTTGCTGGTTGGCGTTGGAGATAGCTGCCTGCATTATGCGACTCAATTATGGATAGTCAGCTCGAGTCCGGCAGATCGTAGAGGAAAATTTATTTCATTGTATGGAATGGCGTATGGCTTAGGGTTCAGTATTGGGCCGCTTGGAATTAATTTGATGTCTTTTGGCAAAGCGGTTCCTTTTATGGTAAGTGGCACTTTGTTTATCAGCGTGCTTTTGCTAGTACTCCGTCTCCAGAATGAAAAACCTGAGCAAGCAAAGAAAAGCAGATCATCAGAAAACCGTTTCATTACAACCTATCGTATGGCGTGGTTTGTATTAATTCCAGGCTTTCTGTACGGATTAATGGAAGCCTCTATGAACAGCAACTTCCCATTGTATGGCTTGCGCATCGATTTGAGTCAGCATTGGATATCGTTTTTGCTGCTTTCTTTCGGCGTCGGCGGACTTATTTTGCAGCTGCCGCTCGGAATTTTGAGTGATAAGGTGGGGCGCAAACCAATTCTAATTGCGTGTGGATTGATCGGGTCACTTGTGTTCTTCCTGATACCTGTTGCTGGGAGTAATGTCGGTCTATTGTTTGTTTTATTTGCCTTAGCTGGCGGCTTTGTCGGTTCTTTCTATTCATTAGGATTGGCTTATGCGGCAGATATTTTACCGAAGGCCATACTGCCAGCAGCTAACGTCATTGCGTCTATCCACTTCAGCATTGGGAGTATTATGGGGCCTACCCTTGGCGGATTTGGAATCCGTTATATTTCGATACACAGCATATTTTTATTTCTAGGCGGTGCGTTCCTTTTGTTCGCGTTGTTTGGGCTTATGTTTCGACCGAAGCAGCAGGTGCTAGAGGGCAAGTAAAGTGGGGAATTACAGGATTGGTGAAATATGCTTGGATTAAAAGGAGTTAACTAAACACTCGCGAATACCTTACTTTAATTAAAGGAAAGGGGATTAGACTTTGACGGTTTTAAAAGAGTCCCAGCAGAATATAGCACCCAGCTTGATCAGCACCCTTGAAACGGTAGATGTCTTAACCGGCGAACGTTCAGTATTAACTTCCTTTCCTTACTTAATCGAAGCGCCGAATTGGACTAGTGATGGCAAGCGTCTCATTTATAACAGCATGGGACGAATCTATTCTTACGATATGGCTACGAAGGAAAGCACGGTTATTGATTCGGGTTATGCGATTCATTGCAACAACGACCATGTCCTTTCTCCAGATAATAGACAGATAGCGGTAAGTCATCATACGAAGGAAGATGGTAAGTCTCGCATTTACGTTTTACCACTTGAGGGTGGAAATCCAACACTTCTTACGGCGCTCGCACCTAGCTATCTTCATGGCTGGTCACCGGATGGCAGCGAATTGGCTTATTGTGCAGAGCGGAACGGTCAGTATGATATTTACACGATCCCTGCAATGGGAGGCGTCGAAAGACAGCTTACAAATACTTCGGGGCCTGATGATGGACCGGAATACTCACCTGATGGAAAGCATATTTGGTTCAACTCGGTACGCAGCGGACTTATGCAAATATGGCGAATGAACGTCGATGGCTGTGAACAGACTCAAATGACTTTTGATGAGAGCAACAGCTGGTTTCCGCATGTATCACCAGGTGGAGATTCCGTTGCTTACATTACTTACCGTAAGGGAGATGTGGCTCCTGCCGATCATCCGCCTAACAAAAACGTAGAAATAAGACTCATGTCTACTGTTGGCGGCGAGTATCGAACATTGGTTGAGCTGTTCGGAGGGCAGGGGACGTTAAACGTCAATTCCTGGTCGCCCGATAGCAGACAGCTGGCATTTGTGAGCTATGAGCTGAAGGCGTAGCTTTTACAGCGTCATGTAATTACTTTTCTAATAGTAGGAATCAGCAATAAGCGGCATAGGTTCCGTTACTACACTTCGATTGGGGCATATTTGATCCTTTTGGAACAAATAACGGACCTGTTGTTCGCAGGCATGTCGGATATGGGGGAATGTTCACTAATAGACGAACTTTGTGTCCACTGCCTTAGTTGCTACGCACGCGTAGTTTCATTTTTTGCAATTAAATGTGAGTGGATAAGGATCAGTCACGAGTTAGTTTCAGATGTTGAACTTAATTGCTCAGTTAGCTCGTTCCGCGTCTCTTTTCGGTGGTTTAGCTCTATATTCTGAAACTAATTCACCTCTAATTGCATAATGACACTCATTAGTTTCAAAATGTGAAACTCGTTTAACCTCTCTGAGCTTAACAAAAAGCGATACCTATTATTATTTTCCGTTAACTGGTGAACAGTCACATGCCAAAGGGTTCTATTCTCCGCAAACGGTAAAGGTGTACGAGAAATGGGTTACTTCGGATGGCTCAGTTTGGTATCACTTTGGTTCTGGCAATGGAGAATGGTTTAAGCGAAGCAAATGATAGGTTGTGCAATACTAGGCAAGAAGTATGCGGAATTATGAGATTTATGGAAGTGAACGCTCGATGTTGGAAAGCTAGGTAGAGGACTATCACGATGAGCATGCAAACAAGAAAGCCTAATAAGCCCCTATACTGCTATTG
>NZ_JBFUHJ010000304.1:0-6687 GCF_056402455.1 Paenibacillus sp. P4_A7
GCGTAAAAAAGTCAATGAAGAAGCAGGTAGTCATTCATTCACTTGATCTGCAGGTTGATCAAGGTCAAATATTGGCTTTGTGCGGGGGAAACGGAGCAGGCAAGAGTACGATTCTGAGAATGATTGCAGGTATTTCTCAGCCTGAAAGCGGCAGCATAACCGTTGGAGGGTTGCGCTGGAAGGATGATCGCAAACGTTATGCCGAACTTATAGGCTACATGCCCGACGATTTTCGTTTCACTCAAGGATTAACCGCTTATGAAACGCTCGCATTCTGGGCAGCACTTCGGGGGATACCGAAGCTTAGAGTAAAGGAAGTGCTGAGGGAAGTCGGCCTTGAGGACACAGGGAAGAAATCAGTAACCTCCTTCTCCAAAGGAATGYGCCAGCGCGTATTGCTTGCGCAAGCATTATTAGCTAGACCACCAATTATTTTAATGGATGAACCGACAAATGGCCTTGATCCATACTGGATAGAAACCTTTGTACGGATTGTGAAAGAAACAGCAGCAAACGGGCAAACTGTTATATTCTCCACTCATCAGCTACAAGTTGCAGAGGTGCTAGCAGATCGAATTGCCTTGCTTAGGGGAGGTCATATCGAGCTTGAAGGAACATCAGCCGATATTCGAAATCAATTAGGCACAAGAGGATTGCAGGATGCATTCGCTGAGTGGTTTGGATTAACGGGAAACCTTGGGGTTATTAAGCAATATTAGAAACAGAATAATAAGAGCAGTTAGAATGAAGGTTAAAATATAAACGACCGCTACATGTCTTGTTACATGGAAGCGGTCGTTTATTTGGTTAAGCCGAAAGGCTTTTCGACAAAGGATTGTTTGGGGACATTAACCATTTGGTATCACCTTGTCGAGATAATCCAATATAAGTAGAAAGAAGGTTATTCTTCAAGCTCAACACGGTTTGAGGGGTAACCATTACATTATTTTTATTACAGTTAGACCACATAGGCGCATAAAATTTTGAGGGCTAATCATAGTTTAATCATTCTAATAATCAAAACTATTTGGAAACCCCGATATTTTTGATTATTACTTTAGTGGAAATGTTTACTGTGGCTTCAGATAGAGCTTTTCCCCAGTCATCCTGGACTTTCTTCCAGTTTTTATAGTCATATGCCCGCACATAAAGCCCAGAACGAAATGGGGCGACTTGATGCTTTTGAGCTTTCTTGAGTAAAGCTTCACATTCTTTTTTTAGTTCTTGTGCAATGGCTTGTTCCAACTGCTTGCTCTTCTTCTCTAAGTCGAAAGAAAACATACGTTCCGACAAGGTGATTTGAACCTTCATTTTCAAATCAATTATAAAATGGTTTTCTACGAATTTTGTCTTGAGGTTATACTTTACCTTGTTGATGTCGAAACTCACATAAGACATTTCTTCATCGGTCTGAAACATTTCAGGAGGTAGATGAAATGTTAAAGGAATCGAATATCTCGTATTTCGCTGCAGCAATAGCAATATGGCACTTTCTTTATTATTCAATGAAGTAGCAAAGGTGCCATCTTTATGTAACAGAACTGTTCCTGAAATGACGAGATCATTTTTCTCAGCTTTCATTTCCGTTAGGTAAGGGGTCCCTCCTTTGTCCAACATTTGCTTATGAAATTGCTGTAGTGTGGTTTGTACTGCAGCACTTCTTTTAAATGCACTTTCTGCCAAATCTTTAATCACAACACCGATTCGGCCTTTATCACTCATGTTTGTATACATTACCTTTTTCACGGCTCCATTAACCACAATCACGTTCGCATTAATCTCATTTCGGGGATCGCGAAAGAGAACATCCAAGTAGGGAAACGCATTTCTTTCTAGTAGCAGTTTTTTTCCGATCAGAACAGTTTGTATTTTTCCGAAAGCTGGAGTGCCACTCGACTTCGTATTGATTTTTCCACTCGCATCGCGAATTGAAATTGCCTTCGTGGATGTGATTTTATATTTTTTTTTGGCATCTTTGCTGAAGACAGGAGACGCCGTATACACGACTAGCTTATTGTGATCATCAAGATCTATACCTTCTATAAGAACAAAATGTTGATTCTCTATATACACTGACTTGCCGCACCCTGCTACAAACAATAAGGATGCACATGTTAGAAACAGGAGGTAAATTTTTATCATTGTTTCTGTTCCTTTCTAAAGAAATGGAAAAGCCATGCGTAGATCCAAAGAAAAATAGGGAATACAAAAGCTAAATACAAACCTATCTCCCCATACCATTTGGCCAATTGAGTTATTTGGGTAGAAGAAGGAATAAAAAAGAATGACAATAGGATCCATAGGAACAACATTACCCGTAAAGAATTTCTATGATCCTGTTTGCCGAATAATTGACTTGTTCCCAATGCAGCCGTGTAGAGGTTAGGAATAATCGTCATAAAAATCATAAACAAATAAAAGCAGAGAAAAATGATCTCCAGCCGTTCCAAAAACGGCAATCGAATGAGTTTCAATAAGTTGAGAGTGGGATAAACGTAATCTGCTATCTCTTCCGGAGCAAACCTGACGTAACTGATGACTGTAATTATTAAAAATATCATCATGGATAAAGAATTTGCAATAATAATTCCCTTGGATGCGGATTTCTTATCCTTTAGAAATGGATAAATAATGAAAGCTATTTCAAATCCTAGGAAAGAAAAGAATGTTGATTTTATGGTAGACAGAAAGGGAAGTAAACCTTTTTCTCCGATGGGGAGAAGGTAAAGCCATTGGATATCCTTCAGTGTATATAACAATAAGAAGGGCATCCACAAAGAAACAAGAAAAACAAACTCGGCAAAGCGTCCAATCACCCTCATTCCATGCTTGGTAATCATATAAATGGGAATGACAAACAGGATCATCAAGACGAAGTTCGGCATATCCGGCAAGATCCATATCTTTATGATATGGATCGTTGAAAACATGATAACGCCTGCTGCAAATGCTGTGTACAGTATCCATATAATAGATATACTTTTACCCACCACTTTGCCAAAATATTTGGACAAAAGATCGAATAAAGTCGATCCGGGATTTTTTTTCATGATTTTTAAGATAATTAAGCTTAGTAGGATAGCTAAAATCCAACCCAAAAAAATGGATATCCATCCATCAGTACCGGCAGTTTTAGCTAAATCGTTGGGAAGGGAGAGGACACCGATTCCCACTTGGGTTTCAAATATAATAAAGATGTATTGGATCAAGGAGATTTGATTGTACGAATATTTCATGGTTGCTCCTCGCCCTTTCTATTAGTCCCCTGTTTTTTTAGTTGAGTCGGTTCGGTTGAGAGCGGGCGATTTTTCATTTTCCACATGGGCACCCGAATCCATACGTCTTTCCAATCAGGAAGTCGGATGGGAACAATCGGGCTTCCGTAGGGTATACCAAATGATTCCATGGAGAAAATGTGAGCCGCAAGAATCATCAGTCCAATTACAATTCCCACCATTCCGAACAAAGAAGCAAGAATCATCATTGGAAAGCGTATTAGACGTAAGGAAGATGACATATCGTAATCAGGTATAATAAAAGAGGAAATGGCCGTAATCGCAACGACAATTACCATAATATTGCTTACGATTCCCGCTTGTACTGCAGCCTGGCCGATGACGATCCCTCCCACAACACCTATTGTTTGTCCAATGGGACCTGGAAGGCGTAAGCCTGCTTCTCTTAACATCTCTAAGGCTAGTTCCATGAGAAGTGCTTCTAGAATAGGAGGGAAAGGTACTCTCGCTCTGGATTCCCCAATGGATATCAACAAACCCAAAGGCAATAACTCATAATGAAACGAAACAATGGAAATATAGATAGCCGATAAAGAGATCGTGGTAATAAAGGCTAGATAACGTATTAAACGTAGAAAAGAAGCAATGATCCAGCGATTGCTATAATCATCGACGCTTTGAAAGAACGCAGAAAAGTTTACAGGAGCAATGAGCACACTGGGTGAATGATCGACAACAAGCGCTATTCTCCCTTGTAAAATATGGGATGCTGCGGTATCGGGACGTTCCGTTAATGCTAGCTGGGGAAATAGGCTCATTGGATGGTCTTCGATAAATTCCGCTAATTCTCCTGTATTTAATATGGCATCCACGTCAATTTGCTGTAGGCGATCCTCCATCTCACTCACGAAGTCAGGTTGAACGACATCTTCTAGATACAACATCGATATTCTCGTTTTTGCCCGGGATCCGACTGTAGATTCCTTGATTTTTAGTTCGCGATTAGGAATGTAGCGGCGTATCAGGGCAATGTTCTGTCCGGACGTTTCAACAAATCCTTGATGTGACCCCTTCAATGTCGATTCGATTTGCGGTTCTTTAATTGATCTTTGAGGCCAGCCTTGAGTACATAAAGCGAGCGAATGGGAT
This sequence comes from Paenibacillus sp. P4_A7, assembly GCF_056402455.1. Taxonomy (NCBI): domain Bacteria; kingdom Bacillati; phylum Bacillota; class Bacilli; order Caryophanales; family Paenibacillaceae; genus Paenibacillus; species Paenibacillus sp. P4_A7. Next base: position 4,386 of record NZ_JBFUHJ010000304.1, read on the forward strand.
TGTTCATTAATAAACAGGATGCTTTTACCTTCGAAAATCGATTGTTCAATATCAAGCCATAAGGTTACCGTTTCTGTCTTCCCAATCGTAATCGATGACTCTATATTTTTAATGGAATCTAATTCATGGATCAAAGGGTGTAATATGTGATTTTCTATCGCTACTTTATCAATCAGTCCATCCAAATAAACAAGTAATGCAGTGTTCCCTGTTTTCAATTGAATATGACGGATTACAAGATCTGGGGTATGACTGAATATTTGCTTTAAGATATTCAAATTAATCGCGAGATTTTCTGAGATTGGTTGGATAAGATTAGGGGGGGATAACTTATTTTTTGAAATACTTTTTTTTCCACCCAACCATCTTTTGATAATAGTCATGATCTCAACCCATCCTTACTAATTTTACTATACGTTTCCCACAAAAAAGGTAAATTATTCAGGTTGTATTGTGCTCAAGCAGAGCCTATGGAAACGACAAACAACAGGTCCGCGCTCAAATTGATATAAATAACGTAAGTCGCTTCTGGAATGAAGAAGTATGCTTAGCACAAATGCCAAGCTTGCTTTATTTGTGCGCCCAGCATGGGCATTATCTCTAGGGTAGTTTTACCCTACTATAGTAAAGAACAAGTCGAATAAGTGTAAAACTTTTTAATGAAATGGTCGTATCAATTGGTGCGCGCCAATTGAATATCGGTGCGCGCTGGCAGCATAGCTTTTTTCAACTGTCTACTTGACAGGGGTATGAGCATTAAAGGCAAATCCCCTTTAAGCAGACAATGCTCTTCATAAGCATTGTCTACTTAAAGGGGATCATATTAGAACACTCAAAACTTCCTACTTTCATGAAAATACTTTATGGTCTCCGTTAAACCCTCTTGAAGGTCATATTCCGGTTTCCAATTCAAAGCAAGCATGACACTCTTGTTATCCAGACAACTATCCTGGATATCACCTTCGCGCTTCGGAAAATAAATGGGGGAGATTTTAACCGACATTGACGCAGTAATCATTTGATAAAGCCGGTTGATACTAGTTCTTGTATTGTTGCCAACATTCAATACACGATTTTTTCCTTTTTCAACTTCAACTGCCCTCACATTTGATGCAGCAACATCTTTAACATAAATAAAATCCCGTGTTTGGTTTCCGTCTCCAAATATATTGGGCTGTTCTCCCTTCAATAGTTTGGTTGTGAATATGGAGACCACCCCGCCTTCTCCCTTTGGAGTTTGGCGGGGGCCGTAAACATTGGCATATCTTAGAATGGTGTAGGGAATTCCGTATAGGTGATGAAATATTTGGATATATAGCTCCGGAGCATATTTCGAAGCGCCATAGAAGTTCAGCGGTTGAGTCGGATATGTTTCTCTTATGCTTCCCCGATTCATATTGGCGTCTCCATAAACGGCGCAAGACGAAGAGTAGATGATTTTCTTCACCTTATACTTTTGGCAAAAGGTCAGAAGATTGAGGGTGCCTATAATATTGGAGCGAGCATCCTCCAAAGGATTTTTAATGGATTTCGCAACGTCTACTTGTGCAGCCAAATGAATAACGATCTCGGGGTTTTCAATAGCAAACACAATCTCCAGCTGTGATGATTCGATATCCAATTTGTAAAATCTAGCGCCAGACGGTACAAATTCTCTATAACCCGTTACCAGATTATCTACAACAATAGTCTCATGACCCTTCTCAATTAACAAATCAACCACATGAGAACCAATAAAACCGGCTCCTCCGGTAACGAGTACTTTCATAGGTAGATACCTCCCTAGGTTATTTCGTTGCGATGGCATGATGGGTCAACGCCTTCTATATCTCCAGAAAGCGGCTTTCCTAAGTTTGATGCTGAAACCAACCATCGACATCTACTAGCTTAAAGTTGAATTAGGTCGAAAGTATGTGCCGAATTTGCTGTGCAAAGCTCTCATAATCGTCACCAAGAAATACATACGGTATTTTCTTTACCTCGGGGATATGTGTGGCTACGACCGGTTTGCCGATCACCAAATACTCGTACATCTTGATGGGATTGGTGGCAACCGTTATAAATAATTTACGAGACGAGATACATGTTATTGGGTACAGATGTATCGACCCGTGATGATTTGATTCCAGAATTCAACCGGTTTCTAAGGAGGATTGACCATGTGATTTACTGAAATGTTGGAGATTGCATCTGTTCGGATCCAAGTAAATTGGATTGTCGGGGTAGCGTTGCAGGATTTGTTGATGAAGGTTGCAGGCTGCCGTTACAATCAGATGGGATCTTCGAACCATCCGGTCAAGAG
>NZ_JBFUHJ010000305.1:0-6687 GCF_056402455.1 Paenibacillus sp. P4_A7
ATTCATGAATTATTCCCTCATACGTATAATTTTCTAAAATGTTTCATAAATTACCTGCTTTCATTTATTTTCCAGTTAGTTTTTAAGTAAAAAAAACACCCCTATTACGGGGTGTTTCGTTAGTCCGAATGGTTAGTTATTGCAGAAGTTGCTGTACAAACTGATTTACTAGTTTACCGTCAGCACGACCCTTTGTTTTAGGCAAAAGGGCACTCATGACTTTTCCCATATCGGCTTTGGAAGAAGCACCGAGTTCATGGATGGTCTGCGTTACTATCTCTTGAATCTCTTCTTCAGTCAGCTGTTCGGGAAGGTATTGACTAATAATATCAATTTCCGTTGCAAGACCCGCAACTAAATCATCACGGCCGGCTTTTTTAAATTCTTGGAGGGAATCTTTACGTATTTTGACTTCTCGACTAAGAATATCAAGCACTTCCTTGTCGTCCAATGGACGCTTAAGGTCAATTTCCAAGTTTTTCRCTGCCGCGCGCATCATACGAATTACGGATAGCTTGAACTTGTCCTGACTCTTCATGGCTTGCTTCATATCGTCGATTAATCGTTCGCTCAGGTTCATTATGGAAGAATCCTCCTAAAACTTTCTTTTGCGCGCAGCCTCAGACTTCATCTTGCGCTTCACACTTGGCTTTTCATAATGCTTGCGTTTTTTCACCTCTGCTAGAACACCATCTTTAGCGATGGAACGTTTAAAGCGGCGAAGAGCAGCATCAATAGTTTCGTTTTTGCGAACTTTAGTTTCAGACACCAGTTTTCCCTCCCTCCGAAACAGACCGTCCAGAGCTATATCACGGTTTATCAAATTTTATTATATGTCAAACCAAAAGGCAGTGTCAACTTAGGTTATCTACCAATATTGGAGAAAGTTTTTTACCACCTAGCAAATGGATATGCAAGTGATTAACAATCTGCCCTCCATCAGCGTTTACATTGTTGACTAAACGGTAGCCGGATTCAGCAATTCCTAGATCTTTCGCGATCTGACGAGCGGCTGCAAACAAGGCTGCCATAAGGGCATCATCCGCATCAGAAACATCATTCATCGTTGCAATATGCTTCTTAGGTATGATTAAAATATGTACTGGTGCAGCAGGCTGTATGTCGTGAAAAGCGATTACGGCATCATTCTCGAACACTTTCTTCGATGGTATTGCGCCTTCGACAATTTTGCAAAAAATACAGTCCATAAGGTTCACCCCCTATTATTTCGACTGTCTTTATCATATCGAAAATGATCACGCTCGTCCAATGTAAAACGCCGGTGAGAAGGAGCTTCTGTTTTCCAACCGACGTTTTCGACCCTTTTAGAAAAAAAGCAGCAATGACAAAGCTAATAATCCGTCTAGCGGAAACATCTGTCGGACATAGCGTCTCCGCGAGAACATAACGATGCATATGCTGTTTGCACCAATCTTGCTTTACGATCAGGGAGCAGTAAGTTTCGGAGATTGCTCACTCATCACTTGCTGTAATTGCGGAACTAGCTCAGACCAGTCTAGTCCGCTCGATAAACGAATGATCGCAACTCGGTTGTCTTTAATATTTGTGCTGAACTGGCTCATGATTTCTGCCATTTTCTCATAGGAGCTTTTCAAAGCTTCTAAATATTCGCGTTCTTCTGCCTTTAGCGGGCCATCATGGCTCCCCACAGCTTGCAAGGACTTTTGGGCATCGTTAATATATGCTAACACGAAGTCAACAGTGTGCTCTTTTGTGCTCGTAGARAAAGGCTCCGCATAAGTTGCTAAATCAACAACTCCTTGTCCTTTTTGTACAATAGAACCAATTAAAAACTTCGCCTCTATGCGCTCCTCTGCTTGCTCACTTTCAAGCAAGGCATCAAGCTGTGGAATCATTTCTTGAAAATATTGCTGCGATTTAACTGCCGCATCATAGATCTGTTGTCCTGTTTCATAGTTGTTCTGCTGTTTATTTTGTAGAAATTGCGAGTACAAAAAAACATTTCCTATTAAGCTAAATACCAATAGAAGTAAAGTAATAGGTAGCGCAAACGAGCGTTTAACCGTTTGTTTCTGATCCATTTTCACAGCATCCTTTTTTTCCATTTTTTAAGTAAGATCATCCCTTATTCAATTGAACGGACTGACCACCATCAAAGAAAAAGACGTGACATTCATTCACTTTTCGCCCAAGGATCGATTCTATAGCTTCCGCATACAGTTCTAGTTGGAACCGATGTCTCTCTGCTGCTGTTGACCATTCCTGCATAAATATGCGATCTGTCTTGTAATCGAGTAGAACAACGCCTTTTTCATCCTCAAACAAGCAGTCAATAACACCCTGAATGAGGATAGGTTCCGTCGCCAAAGTCTCATCTGCATCAGGATAAACTCGGCTTGCTTTGAACATACAGCTGAATGGTACTTCTCGCCGAATCCAATCCGAACGAAGAAGCCTTTGACCAAGCTCGCTTTGGAAAAAAGCAGCAACAGCCGGCACATTTATAGCTTCAGACTGCTTAAACGTCAACATCTTGGTTCCGATCATGTTTGCAACAGTTTGATTAAGCATGGCTTCATCAATGGCAAATGTTAGCGGAACATGCTGCATAAGCAGGTGATTGACTGAACCCTTCTCAGCGGCTGTCAAAGATACCTCTTCCATGAATGCTGGCCTTCTCAGACGGAATGTGAAGTTTTCTGAAGTAGCGTTAACGTCAGCATTTGTTGGGTCAATAACCGTCTCTTCAAGAGGAGGCTCATCCATAGAAAATGCATCTTCTATAACCACTGCATGAAGCCTTTTCATTTCTGTTACCGATGTTTTGGCCGCGATCGCCGCAGCAGCCTTATGCGGATAATACCATTCTAAGCGCGTACGAAGCTGTTCATCCGCTTCCACGTCATCTAGGAGGGATAATGATGTCACGGCCTGCAGACGCTCTTCCATGGCGTCAGAGAACGTCTCATCCGCTTCTGTTGCCGCCGCAGCCTCCGTTACAAACAATGAAGCCGGCACAATGCCTGCTTGCCATTCGGGCATTGTCTGATCAAGATCAAACGATTGCTGCTGAGCAAGCTGTCTCGCCGCCATCGGACCCAGCCAATCGATAAACGAGCGCGCAGATGCAACTCGGAAATCCGGCAATTTTCCACTTGCATCAATAGAGGACAGCCAACGTTTAAGTTTGGCTTCGRCATCTGAAACCGTGGCAACTAGAAACATTTTTTCTTTTGGCCTTGTTAGCGCCACATACAAAATACGCATTTCTTCCGCCAGCATCTCCATCCGCATCGCTCGCCGTATCGCAAGGTACGGCAGCGTCGGGTAGCTAATACGGAGCATAGGATCGACATATCGCGGTCCAAATCCGAGCTGCTTATGCTTCAAGAAGGCACTCCGTATATCCTGCTGATTAAAGAGTTTGCCAAGCCCAGCGACAAATACTACCGGGAACTCTAGTCCTTTGCTCTTGTGTATCGACATGATTCGAACTACATCCTCTTGTTCTCCAAGCGCTCTTGCTGTTCCTAAATCGCCGCCGCTGTCACGCATCCTTTCAATGAACCGCAGAAAACGAAATAGTCCGCGAAATGAAGTTGCTTCATATTGCCGGGCACGGTCGTGAAGCGCGCGTAAGTTCGCTTGTCGCTGAGTGCCTCCTGGAAGGCCTCCTACGAAATCGTAGTAACCTGTCTCGCGGTAAATTTCCCATAATAAATCTGCAAGCGAGCCTTGCCGTGCTTCTCCACGCCAGCGATCCAAACTGTCTAGAAAAAGCGATAGCTTGCGACGTGACTCTTCCTCCAAATACAAATCACCCGCAGCATGCAGAACGGCGTCATAGTAGGTGGATTTTGCTGATTGAATCCGAATGCGTGCTAGCTCCTCCGCATCAAGACCAAACAAAGGTGAACGAAGCGCAGCTGCGAGTGGTATATCCTGATAAGGATTGTCGATCACTCGCAGCAATGAAAGCATTGTCTCCACTTCGACCGCATCGAAATACCCGCTGCTGAGCTCCGCATAAGCTGGAATACCGTTAGCTTGAAGCTCCTCTATGAGGATAGGCGCCCACTGCTGCGTCGCTCGAAGTAAAATGACGATATCCCGCCATTGCATCGGTCTACTCTCGCGGCGCTTCCCGTCATATACCTGATACCCGCTCTGAACAAGTGTCCGCAGCTGCTCAGCGATCCAGCGTGCTTCGAGCTGAGCCACCTTCAGATCCGATGCCGATTGTGCTGCTGGAGCAGCATCCGATTGATCGCTTTCCTCACTTTGTTCAGCAGCTTCCGCGCTTTCACTGCCCTCTTCAGCCTCATCGTCCATATCCGCTTTATTCAGTACAGCAAATTGTATTTTGTTGGCATCAACTGGTTCTGAATCCGGATATGCTGCACCGCACACAAGCTCAGCGCGCTTATCATAGTCCATCTCCGCTACATTCTCACGCATAATAGCGTGGAAGACAGCGTTCACGCCGTCAACAACCTCGGAACGGCTGCGAAAATTCCTTGCGAGGTCAATTCGCAAACCTTGCTTCGAATCTGAGAGCTGTGGATCAATTACATCGTTCCTAGAATAATAGGATTTATATTTCTGCAAAAACAGCTTCGGCTCAGCAAGCCGGAATCGGTAGATACTCTGTTTCACATCGCCTACCATAAATCGGTTGCCGCTTCCTTGGCGCTCGATTAGTGAAATGATTGCTTCTTGCACCATATTTGTATCCTGATACTCATCCAGTAAAATTTCATCAAACTGCTGCTGGAATTCAAGTGCCGCTATAGATGGCATCATACTGGCGGGTGTTGAAGAAGGATCACGCAATATGCGCAAGCAATAATGCTCTAAGTCGCCAAAATCCAATAAGCCCTTGGCTCGTTTGGCGGCTTCATATAGCTGTCCAAACTCTATGACCAGCTCAGACAGTGCACTCATTAGCGGCGCTAGCTCTTGAAGCTCATCCAAAAACTGCTCCGCAGAGCGTCCGAATAGCTCATCAGCTAATGTGCTGATGCCCTTTTTTGCGTTATCACGTAGGTCCTTGGCTTGCTCCTGCAGCGACTTATCGTACTCGTCTCCGCGCATCGACTTTAGCTTCCCGAATTGAATGGCTTGAAAAGACTCCATCCACTGCTCCCATGGCGTCGTACGAATGAGCTCACTCAAGCTGTTCACGAGGAACAAATCCTCTTCAAACGTTATCGCATAAGGAGCTGGGCCCGCAGGCTCGCGCGTTAGTTCAAGGGCTTGATGTAAGAGAGACGCCGCCCCTTCAAGTGCAAGCTGAATATCTCCCTGTAAGCTAAGCACCCATTCACTGCTTTGAAGTTCAGCAACGGTTGTTACGGCAAAAGCTTCTGCTGTCTGCCGCAGCCAGTATTCAGGCCATGGATGGCTTTGTGCAAAATCATAGAGCTGCTGGACAAGCCTATACAGAGGCTCATCACCTCGTTCACCGCCATAACGATCTGCTAACCTTAGAAACGCGCCATCGTCACCAGCACCTTCATACTTTTGTTCAAAGAGCTGATCCAGTACATCCAGACGCATCAGTTCACTTTCGGTCTCGTTAGCAATACGAAAGCCAGGATCAAGCCCGATAAGCGGGTAATAGCGCCTTATAACATCAAGGCAGAAGGAATGTAAGGTAGTGATGGACGCTCGGTTCATCAGAGCTAGTTGACGGCGCAAATGCTCAGATTCCGGCTGCCGCTCCAGCTCTTTCTCCAATGCCTGTCGAATGCGATCCTTCATCTCCGCCGCAGCAGCTTTAGTAAAAGTTGCCACAAGTAAACGATCGACATCGGAATTGGCTGAAATTTTACGAATGATTCGTTCAACCAGAACTGCTGTTTTACCAGAACCTGCTGCAGCCGCCACAAGAATGTTCGATCCGCTTGTTACGATGGCATCCCATTGATCATCGGTCCACGTGCTATTTTCCGGCTTTGGTGTATCCTTTGCAGTATGCATCGTCAACTACTCCCTCTCTAGCTGCTGCCAAATATCTTCCTTCGCCGGCTTATTCAGCTTTTTATATTCGTTGCCATCAAATTGTGAATCGAACTGACATACCGCTTTGTAGTCGCAGTACTGACAAGGCGTTTTTGCACCAAGACGGTAAGGCTCGATAGATACCTCTCCCGCTTGTATGAAGCCGCCAATACGCCCTATTGTCCGTCTCACCGATGTACGAAGCACATCCCATTGTTCATTCGAGACAACGGAGGAGCTGCTATAAAATGTACCGTCCTTCTTTAAAGCTAATGGCAATAAGTCGGAATAGCCTGTGTCGAGCTCATCATCCATGAGTCGAACAGTTTCTGACTTCGCCGTAACAAGACCGCGCATTTTGAACCGTTTGAGCACGCGACCGCTGACCTCTGAAGCACTCATCCCATTGGAAAGCGCCAGCAAAGGATTGTGGACATGAAAGTATAAAACACCTGCCGGAGACGCTTGTTGCCCCAGCCAAGTCGTTCCATGCGTTATTAACACATCCAAATACGTAAGCATCTGCAGCGACAGTCCAAAAGCGACCTCTTCCAGCCTTAGCTGTGTGGAGCTTGATTTGTAATCGAGTACGCGCAGCAGCAAACCCTGCTCTGATTGTGCAGCATCAACACGGTCAATACGGCCGATAATTTCTATTTCTCCACCGCCTTGCAGCGGAATGACTAAGGACGGCAGTATACC
>NZ_JBFUHJ010000306.1:0-6626 GCF_056402455.1 Paenibacillus sp. P4_A7
TCAGTTCTGAATCGGGACGGGCGTATTCAAGAAATTCTTCATTTACAAGCCGATCGTACAAAATAATATCAGCGATCTGTATACGGCGCGTTGCTTTGACGGTAATAAGTTCGGGATCACCAGGGCCAGCTCCGACAATATAGACGATTCCATTCGTGGTTTTCTTCATAAAATGCTTCTTTCCGAAGCAATCACTACCGCTATTTCTGAAGATTCCGTATTAAGCTTCGTTACTGAAGCAGAATTTTTTTTCTATGAGATAGATATAGAAGGATACCAGTAAACACAGCACCGCCAATGAAGTTGCCGACCAATACCGGAATTTGATTCCATAGCCACCAATCCGCCACCGTTACATCGGCACCAAGCATCATGCCTGCGGGGATAACGAACATGTTGACGACAGCATGCTCGAAGCCTTGTGCAAAAAACGTTAATATAGGCAGCCACATTGCCAGTATTTTTCCACCAGTAGATTTAGACGTCATCGCCATGACTACGCCAAGTGTCACCATCCAATTACAAAGCACAGCCTTAATGGTTACAAGAATGATACCGTCAAAGCCCATCTTCTGGTAGCCAAGAGTTTTTGTTTCGCTAATCTGAATAAGCATTTGTGCAAGTGGGTTGCTCATATCTGTGCCCATTTTCGTTATAGTCATCCCATAGAGTATGGCATATAATACACAACCGATTAAATGTCCAAGGATAACCCAGCCATAATTGGYGATCATACGGGATATCGTTGTCTTGCGTTCAAGGATCGATAATGGAATGAGTGCAAACGTACCCGTTACAAGCTCAAGGCCTAATAAAACGATAATGACGAAGCCGACTGGAAAAATAATGGCACCAGCGAGTCCGACAGTGGTCTGGGTAACGGCTGTAAAGGCAAGTGTTGTTGCGAATGATAGAATCGCTCCCGCGAGAAAACCACGAACTACCATTTGAAATGCACTTAAGTTAGCTTTTGTTATTCCGGCTTCAATCATGGCATCTATTACTTCAGCAGGTTTTACATACGACATATACGATTCCTCCTTAAAGGTTTATATAAATGGAGCCGCTATTATGGTCAATTTCTGTCTCAAAGGTTTTTATGCAGCCATCATCGGGTTCTTTTACAATACCGCTCCGTAGATCAATCTTCCAATCATGAAGCGGACAATGGACGGTTGAGCCACACACCATACCTTCTGATAGCAAGCCACCTTTATGGGGGCACCTATTTTCTACGGCAAGCACACTTCCGTCTGTCAGGCGAAACATGGCGATTTCGATATCTTCTACTTTAATTCTGCGTGAGCCTTTCACATCAATGTCGGAAAGGTTAGCTACCAATAGCTTCGTTGTCATAGGTATACCCCTCCTATATTTGTACCGGCTGCGCGCCAGGCAATTGCTCGAAATTTTTACGTAAGTTATCGTTCTCGACGATTTGCTTCCAGGGGTCAGCCGTTAAGCTAAGCGTTTTCTCAATGCGTTTCACAAGGGCGAGGCGGTCTTCACGGTTCTCGAGCGCTTTCTTAATGGGAGAAAGGCCTATACGCTCCACCCATTGTGCGGTACGCTCGTTCCACGTCGCATTTTCACGATAATATTGTAAAAATGCAGAGGACCATTCCATAACCTCATCCTCGGTTTTTACAATGCAGAGAAGGTCAGTGGCTCTTACTTTCACACCGCCATTACCAGCGATATGAATTTCCCAACCTCCTTCGATTGCCACGATACCGACATCTTTGATCGTAGCTTCCGCACAGTTGCGGGGACAGCCGGATACCGCGAGCTTCACTTTGGCTGGAGCCGTCAAACGTTCGAACGCCTTTTCCAACCGTATGCCCATTCCCATAGCATCCTGTGTGCCGAATCGGCAAAAGGTTGATCCGACGCAGGTCTTCACGGTACGCAGCGTCTTGCCATATGCATGACCGGATGGCATATCGAGCTCTTCCCATATTTTTGGGAGGTCCTCTTTTTTGACGCCAAGCAGATCAAGCCTTTGTCCTCCGGTGAATTTGACTAGAGGAACTTCAAACTTCTCAGCGACCTCTGCGATTTTCTTTAGGTCAGCTGGTGATGTTACACCGCCGTAAATTCGCGGTACGACTGAATACGTGCCATCCTTCTGAATGTTCGCGTGGTAGCGTTCATTCGTGAATCGTGATTCCTTCTCGTCAACATATTCCTCGGGATATAACATGCCTAGGTAATAATTAAGTGCCGGACGACACTTCGTGCAGCCTTCCGGATTATGCCACTCAAGCACATTCATAACCTCTTTGGTACTCATCAGACGCATCCGAGTCATTTCTGAAACAATTTCGTCACGGCTCAGCGTTGTGCAGCCGCATATACCCTCCTTTACAGGTTCGCCAATAGCATCGCCAGCGTATAGGCTAAGGAGTCCTTCAACTAAAGGTTTACAACCGCCGCAGGAAGCGGAAGCTTTCGTACAGGCTTTAATGGCGCCGACGGTATTGCAACCTTTTGTTGTAATGGCTTCAGTGATCGTTCCTTTTGCAACGCCGTTACAGCCGCAGATGATTTCATCATCAGCCATGGCCTCAAGTCTGTTATTGCCCGAGGATTGGCCTAGCAGGTCAGAAGATATACCGAGCAACAGCTCCTTCTCGCGTCCTGCGATAGATTCTCCCTTCTTAATTGAAGCAAAGAGTTCCGCACCATCCGATATGTCTCCGAAGAGTACTGCTCCGACTAGCTTTCCGTCCTGAATGACAATTTTCTTATACGTGCCTGCCAAATCGTCTTGAAGCTTAAGTGCGCGTGTGCCTGGAGCATCATCGAAGCGTCCTGCTGAGAACACATCAACGGCGGATACCTTGAGCTTGGTGGATGTGACCGATCCCGCATAGCCTGCCGTTTCGACGCTTGCCAAATGCTTGGCTAGCACAGCCCCTTGCTCGTAAAGCGGGGCTACCAAGCCGTAGGCAATGCCGCGGTGCTCTGCGCATTCCCCAACAGCGTAAATACCAGGAATATTGGTTTGCATAAAATCATTGACAACGATACCGCGATTAACTTCAATTCCAGAGGATCTAGCCAACTCGATATTTGGCTTGATGCCTACTGCCATGACTACCAAATCACCGTCAATCTCAGTGCCATCGGTAAAAGCAAGCMCTGAGGCGCGGCGTTTACCTTTAATAGAAGCGGTGTTCTTTTGCAATAAAAATTGCATACCTTGTGCCTCTAACTCACGTTGCAGCATCTTAGATGCGGCTTCGTCCAATTGGCGTTCCATTAAGTAGGAATGGATATGAACGACGTTTACTTCCATTCCTAGATGAAGAAGCCCTCGAGCTGCTTCAAGTCCGAGCAATCCGCCCCCGATCACGACCGCCTTTTTATAATTTTTGGAAGCATCGATCATCACTTCGCAATCATTGATGTCGCGGAATGCGATGACGCCCTTCTTATCGGCGCCGGGAAGCGGCAACATAAACGGATTGGAACCAGTTGCGATGATAACCGCATCGTAATCCACTTCGATGCCTAATTGGGAGGTAATCTTCTTACGTTCTGTATCAATACTAGTAACCTTGTGTCCCGTATGCAGTGTAATGTTATTTTCTTTGTACCATTCCCAGTCATTAATGACTATTTCCTTCATATCCGCTCCGCCAGCTAGGACGGAGGATAACATGATGCGGTTGTAATTGGGATGTGGCTCGGAACCGAAAATCGTAATGTCGTAGCTCTCCGGAGAAAGCTTGAGAAGATGCTCAATTGTTCTAACCCCCGCCATACCGTTGCCGATAAGCACTAATTTTTTTGGATCAGTCATCGTCTTCCTCTCCTCTCAATCTCTGTCTGTGTGAAAAAATAAAAGCCTGCTTCGTGTTCTAGAAAGGACGTGCGTCCCCCTAGAACACGAAAGCAGGCTTCTTTGCCGCTTCAAACGAATACATCGTTGTATTCGAGAATGTTTGGTTGTTGATAGCGTAAATATACAATGACACAGCACTTCATGTCAATATACATAACATTAAAATCGTTAAATATCTGGTTATCGACAAAAATGAGTTTTTTATGTTATATATAGTAACAAGGATAGTGGTTGATATGGATACCTTTCATAAGTCGAATAGGAGGGAGCGCTGCTATATGCGTTCTTTGTTAGTAGTAGATCGTCCGTTGACAGCGGGTGTAGAAACGGCTTCTCTATCCGAACAAATGGCCAAAAAGCTGACGCCTAACTATAAGCTTACAGCCTACGGTTATCGCGTCATATGCATAAACGATGCTAAAAGGGCCGTTCTACAATTAAGCAGCGTAGATGCAATTATTCTGCACTTACCATTGAATGAGACTAAGGCTTGGGGAGATATCCTTCTGAAGCAGAAAGTTTTGCCCATGCTTTGGTGGTGCAGCGCATCAATGGCTTCTTTATCTGCAGCTTTCTGCGAGGATGAAGTACCGATTGACGGTGTTTTGACAGCTACTATGAGTGAGCAAGAACTTCACTGGGCGCTTCATTTCGCCTCTAAACAATGTTTCGAGAGACTGCAATGGCTGAATGAACGTAAGCAGTTGGAAAGTAGGCTCGAGGAACGTAAATGGATTGATATGGCAAAAGGGATATTATGTAAAATCAAAAATATTTCCGAAGCGGAAGCATACGATGTGCTGCGTAAACAAGCAATGAATGAACGGAAAAGAATGGTCGATGTGGCAACGTCCATTGTTAAGGTTTATCAAATACTTCAGGATTCAAAATAAGGGGGTCTTGCGATGATTATGAACCTATTGAAGGAAGTTGCCAGAGGAAAACGGGGCGCCCGCGATCTCAACTATGAAGAAGCGCTTGGAGCGGCCAATTCCATTTTAGAAATGAAAGCAACCCCGGCGCAAATTGGAGCATTTTTTATTGCAGAACGAATGAAGATGGAAAGCGTAAGGGAGCTAGAGGCATTCGTGTCAGTCTGCCGCAAGCATGCATACCGAATCCAGATACAGCAAGGACTAGATTGTGCAGGGCCATATGACGGGCGGAAGAAATCGTTCTTTACTACGTTTGCAACGGCGTTTCTGCTTGCGTCGGCTGGGCTTCCGGTCACTCTTCATGGAACAGCGTCGTTGCCTCCGAAGTGGGGGATTACGCTGCATGACTTACTTCTTGAATTAGGGATAAATGCGGAGCTTGTCTCACGTGAGCAGATTTTAAAAGCAGCGACAGATACTGGGGTGCTGTATGTTCCTGCCGAGCAATGGTGCCCGCCGCTGAAGCAATTGCGTTCCATTCGATTAGAGCTTGGCATGCGAACTGTGCTCAACACGGCTGAGAAGCTAATTGATTATTCCCATTCCCCTTATTTAATATTTGGTGTTTATCATAATACAGTATTTGCAAGAATGGCCCAATTGGCCTCGAATTTACAGTATAAAAAAGCGCTTATCGTTCAAGGAGTGGAAGGATCTGAGGATCTGTTCATCGAACGTCCGACTCGTACGTTTATCGTAGAAGATGGTGAATCTAGACTTCAAGTTATCGATCCCGATACGTACGGCCTTGAGACGCCTATTCCTGAAATCGCTTGGACAACGGCTGAGCAAATTCGTGTAACGGAAGCCATTCTGAGAGGGGAAGGATATATAGCCTTCGTTAATCAGGTACTGTTAAATGGGGCGGTGATACTGCATCTCGCAGGTAAGGTAGGCTCCATAGAGGAAGGGGTTTATACATGCAAGCATTTGCTTGAAAAGGGTACTCCGTGGGAGCTCTACCTCAAATGGCAAGGCGCCATGCGCGGCGGAAGCGAGATGCTTCAGCCAAGCGCACAGAACGCATTGTCTTAAGGAGAGTTTGCGGAGAGTTGGAACGCGTGACGGGGCAGGAAGCTCCGTCTATTTTTGCATGGGTTGTAATCGGAGGTAGGAAGAGAGGGAAATCTCAATATATCTGAAGCTAAATTCACTAATTTCAAAGCTGTATTATTTCTTTATATGAATTAGTTAGGTAAACTTAACTTGCGATGAAGCTAGCCTCATGGGTAATGAGATTTACCTCACTAGACTAAGCTGAGTATCGAAAACCACCAATAGAAGTGAGATTTACCTCACTAAATAGTGAGTTTTCCTCATTAGTGAGTATCGATGCCTGCATACTGAGGCATTTCAATTTAAACTCGGACTAAATAAATTCACGAAAAACCGTTCTTTTGATATCCGGCCATTCCGATTTAATAATGCTAAAATATACATCATCCCTACACTCGCCGCTTGCGTTCTCATAGTTACATCTGAATAGGCCTTCCTGCTGGGCCCCTAGCTTGAGAACTGCCTTTTGTGATCTTATATTTTCAGCATCTACGCTAAATTGGACGCGATTAAAGCCCATTTCCTCAAACACATAGTTCAGCAGCTCGAATTTGGTAGCCTTGTTTACAGAAGTTCCTCTAAATGCCTTGCCGTACCAAGTCCAGCCTATTTCTAGTCTCTCGCTCTGAAACACCATATTTCCAAACCGTGTGGAGCCGGCTACCTGATTGGTAGACTGGTCGATAACGATAAACGGATAACAGCTTTTATCATCTCGGCTTGAAAGGGCATTGTAGATGTAGTTCTGTAAATCACTATCATTAGTAAGATGACTTCCCGTATAC
>NZ_JBFUHJ010000307.1:0-6587 GCF_056402455.1 Paenibacillus sp. P4_A7
GTGAACGAGCCTGCATCTCAGTCCTACTTAACTGTGTTTGTCTCTCCACAGTTTCGCAGGCAAGGAATCGGTTCTGCAATGGTAAAGTATGCTGAAACCGAATTGCGGGCGGGCGGAACCCAAAAAGTCAGGAGTTCCTTTCGTACCGGTCATCACTCATCTCTTGCGTTTGCGCGCAAGCTCGGTTATGACCAATACTTTTCATCGGCTTTAATGCAGCGAACTGGCGATCCCTTTCCCCTGGAGGAGCTTCCGGTGAGGCTGTATACGGACGAAGACTATCTTGCCAGTCAGTCGCTGTATGCCACAGCTTTTCATGAAATGCGCGTCCGTGTCGGGTGCTTTCCCGATTCTATGGTTGCCCAGCCCAGTGAAAAAGAACGAAGAGCATGGAAAGAGGATGCGGAAAACCGTTTTGTCTACGAAATAAATGGGAGAATCGTCGCTTATAGCCACCTTTCTGGTAATGAACTCAGCAGTATTTCCGTCAGTAAAGACTTTCAAGGGCATGGGATCGGAAGAAAGTTTGTTATGTATTTATGTAACGAGATCTATCAGCTTGGCGGTGCAAACGTCGACCTTTGGTGTGTTGTCGGGAATTATGCCAGAAATCTGTATGACAGCCTTGGCTTTAAAGAAACGTATATTATGCAATTCATGCGGAAAACGCTGTAATTTTTGCCGTATTCCTTTGACAGTTCTAGTTGATGAGGCCCCATGGCACGATCTCGTCAGTGGATATACCTTCAGGCTATGGGCCGGAAAGGAGATTGCAACTGTCAAAGCTGTTAGTTGTAACCCATATCGGCTCTGAGTTGGGACTAAACGATTCCCGGTATTGGATCTATCGTATAGCAAAAAATTTGGTTATCGATTACTATCGGAGACGTTATACACAGAACAGGACGCAGGAAAGAATAAAAGAGAACGCAGTCGTGAATTCTGCAAGATCGCGATCCGCTGAGGAAATCTTCGAAACGAAGGATCGAATCCTAGATATAGAGTAAGCGATTAGGCGGCTTCCAGAGGAACTGCACCGTGTGTTGACCTTGAAGTTCGTCGGACAAATGAACAGTACGGAGATCGGTGAGTTGCTCGAAATACCGGCGGGAACCGTGAGATATCGGCTTAGTTTGGCAAGGATGCAGCTACGGCAGGAGTTGGCACAAGTTTAGGGGGAAGGAGTGCACATTTATGATAGATGAATTAAGCGAGGAATGGGATGATACGGAAGACGAGCTGGCACAAGACCTTTTGGATTGGGCAGGCAGTGATCAATTGACGGAGCATGAAGCAGCGTCAATCAGAAATTCGATACTCGAGAATATCACAGGGCATCACATAGGCTGGTTGGAGCGAATGACTGCACAGATTGATCGGACCACAGCGCGTTCCCAGCGTAGAATTGATCAGTCGGTGTTGCTAAGATTGCAGCTCCGGACTGACCGGATAGATCGACAACTAATAATTGGATCGTAACGATAGTACAGGAGCTGCCAATAGCAGCTTCTTTTTTTTGTTAAGCACATTTTAGCAAGTAAATGGGTGAAAATTCCTTAAGTTATTTTGTACCAACAATAAACTTGATAAAATTGTAAAATTATACAGAAGGCTTCTGAAACAAGGAAGTTAAGCGATAGGCCTAGGACTAGGAGTTGAAGAAAGTGAAGAGAAGCATTCCACTTATTACCCATAGAAAACTTTTAGCGAGGTATTTCAAACCTCAAATGAAAAAAGTAGTCATTTTGACATTCCTATTGTTGATAAGTGTAGGGTTACAACTTGTAAATCCACTGGTGCTTCGGGATTTTATTGAGATGATTACAGAGGATGTTAGCCGTAGCAAGTTAGTGTTCACCGCTAGTATCTTTATTTCCATAGAAATTGCTAATCAAATGATATCTGTAGTTGCAAATTATTTAGCACAGCAAATAGCGTGGAAGGCCAAAAATGAGTTGCGTAAGGATCTTCTTGTTCATTGCTTGAATTTAGATATTTCCTTTCATAAGCAACATACTCCTGGGGAAATGATTGAAAGAATTGATGGCGATGTCAATGTAATAGGTAATTTTTTCTCGAATTTTCTTGTTTTGATTTTTACAAATACTTTCTTTTTATTAGGTATTTTGTTCGTACTATTCAACGAGCACTGGTTAATCGGTATTTCGTTGAGCCTAATTGTTGTCACCACATTTTTCTTGCTAAAAAGGATTCGCAGCATTTCCATTCCATATTGGACTGAAGTACGAGAGATTAGTACTCATTTTTTTTAGTTACATTGGTGAACAAGTAGCAGGGGTAGAAGATATTAGATCAAACGGTGATTTGGGATTTGTGATGAACAAATTTTATATGATGCTGAATAAGTGGCTTCCCTCGAAACAGAAAGCTGCCATATCAGGTGCGGTTATATGGTCTACTACAATCTTTACGTTCGCCATATGTAATATTACGTCATTTGTTGTGTGTTACTACCTTTGGGGGATAAATGAGATAACAGTTGGAACTGCCTATATGGTATTCCTCTACACGGAATTTTTAATCAGACCTATAGAAGTGTTACGAACTCAAATCGAAGATTTGCAGAGTGTGGATGTATCCATCCGTCGATTTGATCAATTATTTAAACTAACTTCCAATATTATAGATGGTAAAGAACCGTTAGTAAGCGGGTTCAATGATTTCTCTATTCAATTTGATGATGTCACTTTCGGATACAATGAGAGGGATCTGGCCCTTCGTAACATTTCATTTAAGATTGAAAATGGAGAAACATTGGGAATCATCGGTCGCACCGGAAGTGGAAAGACAACAATAACTAGGCTGTTGCTTAGATTTTATGATCCGCAGAAGGGTGTGATACGTCTTGGAGATAAGCTATTACAGAGCATTCCTTTAATAGAACTTAGAAAATGAATTGGTGTTGTAACACAGGAAATCGAACTGTTTAGCGGATCTATCCGAGACAATCTTACCTTCTATGACAGCTCGATTAACAACGGGGAATTATCGCAAGTAATTGAGGAACTCGGGCTGCAACAATTAATGGATTCACTGCCAGAAGGATTGGATACTATGATAGATGCGGGTGGAGGCACCTTTTCAGCAGGAGAAGCTCAATTGTTATCAATCGCGAGAGTATTTCTGAAAAAGCCTGATTTAATTATTCTTGATGAGGCCGCTTCTCGTTTGGACCAAGCTACCGAAAAGTTGATCGATCAAACTATAACAAAGTTATTAAGTGGAAGAACAGCTATTATTATTTCGCACCGAATTTCAACTTTGAATCGTGTTGATAAAATAGCTATTGTTCAAAATGGGCGAATTATCGAATGTGGGAATAAGCGGGAGTTGGAAGAGAATAAAAATTCTATTTTCAGAAGAATTCTAGCAGTAGGAAAAGATCTTGATGATGAGCATATTATGGACGATGTCGTTTGATAGAGGAAAGGCCAGGGGAATATATGAAAACCAGCATTTTTTTATGGAGGCTTATCAAATATCGTCCTAAATTATATGTTCTTAATATTATTTTTTGGACAGGTATTTATATGTAAGTGCAATATGTTGGCTTGTCGATATGATAGGTATGGTTTTGTTCGCCATCATAGCATTCGTAGTTCTATTTCATATCGATTCGCAGATCACGCTATTTGTGTTCATTCCACTTATTATAGTATTTTCTGCGGTGCATTTCACTTCTGCGAAAGTACAGGCGTATAGGAGGGAAAGCCGCGAATCATCCTCTAAAGTTTCGGGGGCAATAGGAGAAATCTTTAGTATTATTCTATCCATTAAGCTTGGGAATTTTGATAGCAGATTTATTCAGAGGTTTAATACTTTAGCGGAGAAACAAAAGAAGTTGATGCTTAAGGACAATTTGTTTACCAGTATATTGGATACAGTCTTTATGAATACCATTAATATTGGAACAGGTTTAATTCTACTGATGCTGGCGTTCTCCATGCAAAGCAATACTTTCTCGATTGGCGATCTTGCGTTATTCGTTTTTTACTTGTCCTTTATCACTCAATTCATTCAATTTTTCGGTAGGTTCCTTTCTTCATATAAACAAACTGAAGTTGCTATGGAACGGATGACCTCTTTAGTTCAAGGACAATTACTGGATAAGGTAGTGGAGCATCATTCTCTTTATATTAATGAAATTGCTCCTTTAGCAGTTGACGATGAATACAAGGATACAGAACCACTAAAACTTCTCCAAATTAAAGATTTGTCGTTCTCATATGGGTCTTCTAACCGAGGTATACATCTAAAAAGTCTGGATATTAAAGTAGGAAGTTTTGTAGTCATTACTGGTCGCATAGGATCGGGGAAGACAACATTAATGAAAACAATACTAKGGCTATTGCCTAAGGATGGTGGTGATATCCTATGGAATGGTCGCGTGATCAATGATCTCTGTTCATTTTTTATACCGCCAAGAAGTGGCTATACTTCGCAAATTCCACAACTTTACAATGAAACGTTAAGAAATAATATTTTATTGGGCCTATCTGAAGATGATGTTGATTTAACTGAGGCTCTGTACGATGCTGTGTTGAATGAGGATATTACGAGCTTTGAATTAGGGTTAGATACTATGATCGGTACGGGGGGGAGTAAATTATCGGGAGGGCAAAAAATTAGAGCTGCATCTGCAAGAATGTTTGTACGAAAACCAGAGCTATTGTTTATGGACAATATCTCAAGTGCGCTTGATGTGGAGACAGAAACGTTATTATGGAAAAGAATCACCCAGAAGAAAAATGTTACATCAATTGTTGTTTCTAACAAAATGGCAGCATTACAATATGCGGACCATGTGGTTGTGCTAAAAGATGGATGCATAGAAAGCCAAGGGCCACTGCAAGAGGTGATGAAATCATCAAGTAAGGTTGTGATCTGGAAAATGCCTTTTTTACAATATCATCACATATATTGCATATGCAAATGACTTGCTCTTCATCTATCCTTGTAAAACCTATGTTGTTCAGGTCACTTTGTAACATTTTCGGTAAGGTTTCAATATAGTCTTCAAATGATAACCCTTCGGAATGATCTAGATATAACATAAAGATTTCACCCGTCAATTGCCACACAATATCCGTATATTGTTTTACTTCATATAACCTTTGCGCCTTTCGCTGTATTAGAACATCTTGCAGAGGTGACAATGAAAAGCTGTCAGGTTGAAGAGTATTTGACCGTAGGTATTCTCGGTACCGTTCCACGATTCTTAACACACTTGCCATCCCACTATTAAGTAATTCCAGAGGAAATGGACATATCTTTATGTATTTCTGAAACAACTCATTTTCTTCATTCATCATTATAGGTATTAGTGATCCTGTAGATAAGGAACCATGGGTAAAATACGTATATAAGAATGAGGAATCTGACCAAGCGGCTCCTGCAAAGATTTTTGCGGAATGCTGTTTTCCCTGCTTGATACTATTTAATGCAGCCTGCTTTCTTTGATCTACAATATTCGATGCACCAAGGAATAACCGTTCTTTACCGATCTCAGATGAAAAGTATTTATCGACTGACTGCTTAAAGGTAGTAAACTCATAGGCGGGATCATAGACAGCAATTGTTTCCTTAATAAATCTATATTCCCAGGGATTAYCATGCACTTGCTCCATCGTTGGAAACTCATCAATTACGTATAATTGAATAATCTCACCTTCATACGCGAGGTTCTTTTCATATGCTTGAGAGCCACCACCCACATACACATGCAAATCCAAATCACTAAATAGGTCAGCGTCACCACGACCAACGGAACCTCCGACAGTAGCAAAACGAATATTTTGAAAGTTCAGCTCAATTACGATCCTTTTTGCAAGTCCTAGCAAGTATTCACTACGTTCATTCATATCGCATACTCCTTTCCATGATTTATTAAACACTATACCATAGGTTGGGATACTAATGAGCAGGCTGCAGTAGTCTGCTTATTTTTATTAAACAAAAATAAGGATATAATTTACAGTAAATCATTTACAATAGAACGTATGTTTGGTAAATTAGAAGGGGCCAAACTATTTTAAGAAAGGGATGAATAAGAATTGATCGATTCAGTTAAGGTGATGGAACCAGCTACGAAAGTTGCACTAAAAAGGTTGGATTGCTTGTATATGCCAGTTGATGATGGGGAGGGCCTAGTGTGGCCGTGGTATGAAAACACCTTCAATGGAGCAGGAACTGGTACTCGACAACAGACTATATTTATGAACGAAGTAGAGAAGAAAGGTTTGACAAATACTTTCTTAACTGACGAATGGATTTCTGGGCAAACCTACGAGATGTTTTCCATTCGCTATGAGACGGATTGCATTAGGGAACTGTACGAGCGACTAGCCAGTAATGGCGTGGATGTTGAGCCGCTAGAAGATGTAAACGGTAAAGGACTTATGTTCTGTTTTAAAGATCCACAGGGACACAAGTATCAAGTATGGCAGGATCCCAAAACCGAAACACAACCGATTCGACAAGGAGTTCCCGTTTTTATTAGAGTAGTAGCCCTATTCTTCCCAGCAAGTAATCCGGAGGCATCATATAAGTGGTATAAGGAAACATTG
>NZ_JBFUHJ010000308.1:0-6570 GCF_056402455.1 Paenibacillus sp. P4_A7
GATCTAACTAGACTGGATTACAGATTGGAATGGGAGGATCGGTTCCGGACCTATCTACTGCAATTGGACAGCCAAAAGCCTGTTATTATATGCGGGGATTTGAATGTTGCTCATCAAGAGATCGATCTCAAGCATCCTAAGCCGAATCTCGGAAACTCTGGCTTCACGCTGGAAGAGCGCGGTAAGATGACGGAGCTATTAGCGTCCGGTTTTGTCGATACCTTCAGACATTTTTATCCCGATCGTACAGATGTTTATTCCTGGTGGTCCTATATGTCTAAAGTCAGAGAGCGAAATGTTGGATGGAGAATTGATTATTTCTTAGCTTCTTCGAGACTGACAGACTCCTTAAAGGACGCTCACATTGATTTTGAAATCATGGGCAGTGATCATTGCCCTGTTATACTAGATATTGCAGACATCTGAAACTGGATCTTGCCATGCAAAACGGGACCTCATTGAGGTCCCGTTTTCTTTATTGCTTATTGCACGCCGCATTGCATTCTCATTAATCATACTAATTATTAACGTTATTCATATCCTGAACAAGGGCAAGTGCAGTACGCATTTTCTCTATATAATCAGGATTATTGTCAGAACACATAAACTTTATCTTTCCGCTTCCGCGGCCTTCTGCTATTCCGTATCGGTTCAGCATTGCTGTTAGGCGCTTTATAGTCCCGGCATTCCCATCAACAATCTGGATATGAGAAGGCAAGATTTCGCGAAGAATGTTTCTGTAGAAAGGGAAATGCGTACAACCGAGCACGATAATGCCATAGCTGTTTAAATCATAGCCATCCAGCTTCTTATAAAAGTAATCGGTCATCAAGCGGATGTCGAACTGTAAATTTTCACAGTGATGAACAAGCTCCGGCAAAGGCAGCGAGTCAACAATCCCGTCTTCATCAACACGAGATACAAGCGCATAATATTTCGGCTGCTGAAGCGTCAGCGGTGTGGCGAATACCAGCACTCTTTTTCCAGTCGCTCGATTCATTTCTACCGCAGGTTTAACCGCAGGCTCCATACCTATAATAGGAAAGGAATACATCTCTCTAAGCTCTGCAATAGCAATGCTTGTTGCCGTGTTGCAAGCCACAACCAATGTATCAATACTCTCGCCAACCATCAAAGCTACTGTCTGAAGGATATAATCTCTTACTTCCTCCTTCGTTTTAGTTCCATAAGGAACATGAAGCGTGTCAGCCATGTAGACAAAATCATGGGTTGGCAGGCGACGAAGTCCCTCTTCCAGTACAGATAGGCCCCCAAGCCCCGAATCAAAAAAACCGATTGTCATATGTCATCGATTCCTAACGTATCCCTTATTTTTCGAAAAAAATATTGGAGTCCATTTGGCGGCCCCCAATATCAATGAATTATTATTATTGTAATATATTTTCTATGATTACATCAATGCCTTACTCCTTTATTTCCTCGATCTTAGCATCATAAAGCCGGAACATCGTTTTGTAGCCTGATTCGTCTACTTTGATGCCTACATCTAGCCGACCTGTTATACTAAGCGGCTTCGAGGTATATCTGAGCTTAGAGCCATCCTTAACAAAAACGATCATTATTTTGTTCCAGTAGGTCTCGTCTCCATTATCAAAGGGGCATTCTGCGCCTGGCTCAGGAATGAGCAGAAACCAGTTTTTGTCCAAAGACAGCACTTCACCCATAAAGCCCTTTATTTGCACGGTCGATTTAGCCTCTGATAAATCCCAAAAATTCTCGGATGGTGTTGTTTGATCTTCATTATCAAAAAACTTCGACCAAGAGATGGACGGCACTTTATTTGAGGCTTTCACATCAGGAGCTGGAGTCGGTACCGGGAGCTTCTTAGGCTGCGCCGATTCCTTTACACTATTGGTATCACTAACTGGCTTTTTATCAGGCTTGTTCAATGTAGGGGGACTCTCCTGCTTAACAGGCTTATCTGCTATCGCCCCCTCTTTACCACTAACATCAGCAGGTTTATCCGTTATCTCAGTCTCTTTATTACTTGCATCAGCAGGCTTATCTGCTATTACAACTTCTTTATCGTTGGCTTCAGCAGGCAGATCCGTTATCGTGACTTCCTCATTGCTAGTAATACCATCAGTCACTGGCGACTGGGACACTGGTTGTTTTATAGTCACCGCATCGCTAAATGAACCCACTTCGACGCTAGTCTTCGGAGTACCACACCCGCTAATCACAATAAACAAGCCTATAAGTCCAGCATACATCATTAATCTTTTATTGTTAGTTGTCATATGAGTTCCCCTTAATTTCTGAATAAGGATAGCGGATTCGTTCGATACACCTTCATAGCCGGTCCGAGTGAAGCGCAAACCCCAATAACAAGAGTTCCTATGATTAGTAACCCCTCGTTTGATGCCAATCTCAACGCTTGCAGCGAAATACCTGTTTGTTCAAACACTAAATCACTCATGATAGCGCCAACGATATGTCCAAATGCAAGTCCGAGAACGAGCCCCATACAGGTAAGAGCGAGACCTTCTCCGACTAGGCTGCACAAAATATACGATTTAGATTTTCCGATTAAACGCAGCAGTCCAACATCTCGTTTCCGCTCTTGTACCGATGCCGTTAACGCAAGTAGAAGAGAAACAGCTGCTAGCAGCACGCAAATGAACATAACGATCATGAGTAACTGAGAGCCGGTGTCTACCATATTTAGTACATCCGCAACCGCTTTGCTAGAAAAGACAGCTTGGACGTTATCTATTGAATCATAGTCCAGCTTCAAGGTTTGAACGCCGAGCAATGTACTAGGCTTTACGATAATTGCGGTAATCTCCCGGTGAGCCTCTTCGTTCCCATGCACTGCCCAAGCATAATCCATCGTTGTAAAAATAGTGCGGTCATCCGCCGTATTCAGCTTTGGTAAAATGCCAACTACCGTATATTTAAAGCTTGTGTGCTCGTCTTCCTCATGCACTTCTCCCTCATGATCTTCGTCCAGATTAGCAAGGTCGAGATGCTCTACTAAGCCGTGAGCTCCGCTGAACTGATCGCCAATATGCAAACCGAGTGCGCGAGCCGCCGTATATCCGAGCGTCACTCCACCAAGCTCAGAATACAGTTTACCTTCCGCCAAACTGCGGTCCTCATAACGAATTTGAAAATAAGCAGGGTCAATCCCTACAATTGGATAGCCATTATGACTATCTCCAGTTGTCATCCCGAATACAGACTCTGCATGCTTATTTTGTTTGATGCTATCTAATACTTGAATTGGAATATTGCCAGTCGGTGCACCCACACGATAAAAAGTGTTAAGAACAAGCTGTGACTCGCTCCCGTCAGCGCCGATAACAAGCTCGAAGGGACCGTAGCCTTTTTGTGCACCTTGCTCAACACCATCCTTACTCATAAGGAGCAGCGTAAATAACGCGACGGTAATCATAACTGCAAAAATAGTTAATGCTGATAAAAAGGAACGATGCCGCATATTTCTCCATACATATAACCACCCGCTCACGATGCTGTCCCTCCCGCTCCACTTGCGGCGCTTATAACAGTTCTCGGTCGTTGCAATATTTCATTGATGCTTTCCATTTGAACGCTCACTGGATAAAGTTTTGCCAAATGCAAATCATGCGTCACCGTCAACAAAGTAGAACCATTCTCGGCACACATGTCCAGCAGCAGCTGCATGACTGAGGCTGCTGATTCCCAATCCAGACTGCCAGTCGGTTCATCGGCAAGGATCAATCTCGGCCGATTAATAAGTGCGCGGATTATAGCTACTCTTTGCTGCTGCCCACGCGACAGCTGTGAAGGCAGCTGGTGCATCCGATCAGCGAGCCCAACTCGCTCGAACCATTTGGAGAGCAGCTTCTTTCTATCGGTTTTAGCCATACTTCCTGAGCATACTAGCTCGACATTTTGAACTGCTGTCAATGAAGAGATCAAATGGAAGTCCTGAAAAACATATCCGATCATCTCTGCACGGAATCGGTCGCGTTCAGACTCACTCATAGCGCTAACGATTTGTCCCCCTACTTCTAATTGGCCTTGATCACTAGGAAGAACGCCACCAACCAGATGCAGCAGCGTACTCTTCCCACTCCCGCTTGGGCCTAGCAATGCCATTCGCTCACCTTGCGGCACCGACCAATCTGCTATTCGAATAATGGGAACCAACTGCTGCTGCAGCTTGAACGACTTCTCCACCTGCTGAATACGAATCATGTCAGTCACCTCATGCAGCTCCTTATTAAAAAAATAAACAGGAGAGCCATGCTCCCCTGTCTTTAGATAGCTTTTCACATTTCCATGTTACTTAACGATTCTTTCAGACAACGCATCCCATGTCATGCTTTTTCCTGTAAGCTTATTAAATGCATCAAGCGACAAGTACAGCTTGCCATTGTCCACATTGCCTTTCAGATCTGTATCTTTGCCGTTCAACAAAACCTTCTGATTGTCCAATTGAACTGTTATTACTGAACTACCGCTTGTTATCGTAACTGTACGGTTGCTGCTATTCCAATCTACCTTTGCTCCAAGTGCCTCGGAGAGAGCTTTGGCAGGATATAACACTTCATTTGCGCGTGTTACTTTGAATTTAGGGTATAAATGCTTAGCTTGAAGCTCCTCAGTCGCGGCAGCAAGATCGACACCAATTACTTCAGCTGAAGCTGTAGCCACTTGCGTGTTATCGATTTGGCCTTTAACTTTATCAGCAATCGGACCGTAAGCCCATACGCCGACATCAACTGCAGAGTGACCGTGACCGCTCCAGCCTACAAGCAATCTTTTGCTAACAACTGCATTATAAGCGCCTTCTTGAGCATAAGAAGAGCCGTCACCAGCAAGAATTTGCTTTGCTTCCTCGTCGGATAGATCGGTAATCCATGTGTTAGCTGCAACAATTGCTTTTACTTCTGCAATCGTTGTCGCGGCTTTTAGTTTCCCGGAAATAGCTTCGGACGAATTGTTTTGCTTATCCCATAGATCAAGATTCAATTCATAGATGTTGTCGCGGGAAAGCGACAAGCCGCCAGTCTCATGGTCAGCCGTAATCACGATCGATGTGTTTCCATCCTTCTTAGCGAAATCCAGAGCTACCTTTACAGCAGCATCAAAGTCAAGCACTTCCTGGACAGCAGTTGGAAAATCATTGGCATGAGAAGCATGGTCAATACGACCGCCTTCAATCATGATCGCAAAACCTTTTTCATCCTTATCCAAAATATCAAGTGCCTTCTTTGTCATTTGTGCAAGTGATGGTGTTTCAGTTGTACGATCAGGTACATACGCAACATGCGAGCCGCCGAACAAACCAAGCGCTTTGCCGCTATCAGCAGATAGCGCATCTAATGCTTTATTGTCGTCAACATACGTGTAACCTTTCGCTTCGAAGTCCGAAATGATGCTTTTATCTGCACGCTTTCCCTTATCTTCCTTGCTTAAGAAAAAAGAGCTGCCTCCGCCGAACAAGACATCAACATCACTTTCTAAATATTGGGATGCGATCGCATTCTCATTATCACGACTGCGTACATGCGAAGCGTATACGGCTGGCGTTGCGTGAGTAATACGAGCAGTCGTTACGAGGCCAGTTGCCTTACCAGCAGCTTCCGCCGCTTCAATAACCGATGCGTAAGGCTTCGATATGTCTTCATTAGAAACGCTAATACCTGCGTTGTAAGTTTTATGTCCTGTTGCAAATGCTGTTCCAGCAGATGCAGAGTCCGTAACCACACCGGAGACCACCGTACCGCCATCCTCGCCGCGATCTGCATACGTTGTTGCTTGGCCAACATACATGCTGTCTAGTGTCAAATGATCAATACCTTTGTTGTACATCAGATAGTTGCGTGCTGCGCTTACTTGCGCAGGACCCATACCATCCCCAATCAATACAATCAGATTTTTAGAAGGAGCTGTTGCTTCACTAGTCGTGTCAGTCGTGTCAGCAGCAAATACCGCACTCGTGGATAAAACAGATAATGTGAGGCAGCCAGCCAGCATGGATTTCATAACTTTCTTCTTCAAAAAAATCTCCCCTGTCTTATATAAACATGATTTTGATACTTATCCCATTATTAGGCACCAACATCATCGCAATATTAAAGGTAAGTGAAACTATTGTAAATGTCGCTATGGCAAAAGACCTCCCTTCTCCCCATAACACAAAAAAAGCCCGGAAACGCTCTGTTCAGCAGCTTCCGGACTTTTTTTAAAATAAATTATTATGGAGCGTAATCTCCGTTGTAACTAACCAACACAGCATCCTTAACGCCGTCGAGCGCAGACAGCTCGTTTACAAACGTAGTATTATCATCCTTGATTCTAAGCTCGACCGTCATTTCTGTCATATCTTTTCTGACCGTCTTCGATTTAAGCACATGCTTTATTTTACGCAGCGCTATCTTCACTTGCTCAGCCGACGTCTCATCAAATTGGAGAATAAGAAGGTATGGGGCATCTTTCACTTTTCTACGAGACAATATAAACAATACGATACACACTGCGATAGAACCAAAAACAGCAATTGGGTATATTTTAGCACCCGTAGCAATTCCTACAGTAACTGCCCAGAACGCATAC
>NZ_JBFUHJ010000309.1:0-6537 GCF_056402455.1 Paenibacillus sp. P4_A7
TCCTCTAACCCAAGAA
Source organism: Paenibacillus sp. P4_A7 (assembly GCF_056402455.1). NCBI lineage: Bacteria > Bacillati > Bacillota > Bacilli > Caryophanales > Paenibacillaceae > Paenibacillus > Paenibacillus sp. P4_A7. Next base: position 17 of record NZ_JBFUHJ010000309.1, read on the forward strand.
CTTGAAAAGCATCCCGTTCCTCAATTCGATAATTCATCCCGACAACTCCTTTTAATATAATTTGAAAGGAGATGCGAGGATAGGCTTTTAACTGACTTCCGGCATTGCGCGCTGATGTAGGAGTCAATCCATGCAGATTTTGAAATGCTCGCGAAAATGATTCTGGCGTTTCATATCCATATTTCAAGGCTATATCAGTCACTTTATTATTTCTGTTTTTTAAATCAAAGGCGGCAAGCGTAAGCCTTCTGTGCCTGATATATTCTGATAAAGGTATTTCAAGTACAAATGAAAACATGCGTTGAAATTGATAAACAGAACATAAAGCAATTCTAGCAATCTGTTCATAATCAATATTATTTTCTAAGTTTTCTTCAATATAGTCAATAGCATGGTTCATACGTTGAAGCCAATCCACGGCGATCCCTCCTTTCAAAAGGAGCATATCATGCGGTAGATCAAGTCGCCTGATTTTTCATGCAGCGAAATATCAGATGATTGAAAAGTTCTACCTTGTAATAATTCTTTAATTATTTGAGTTATCCTGCCCGTTCGTGTAAAAGGCAGCCGATTGATTTCGGCTGCCTCGTTTAGGTGTGTATGAAGCTATAGTTTTCCGTTAGCATTGTTCCCCGAAGCGTAAATACGTTGTTAGATGGTGCCTACGACTTCTTGAGATACCATCATATATTCTTCTCATCAGTAAACTCAATACAAAAAGGTTGGATTTCAGGTCTTAAACAGTGCTCTATTCTTTGTCTGAAATCTTTCCATTCAACCTTTTTTAGTGCTTCATCTATCGGGAAGTATCCCGTCTCCAAACTTTCTGATGATTGTATTAATTCTCCACCTATTGGCTTCGCTAAAAAAAGGGTGTTACAAATTGAATTTCCTACGTTTTGAAATATTCCGCAGAATTTGATAATTTCAATGTCTATTCCGGATTCTTCTTTTGTTTCTCTTATTGCAGCTTGACTTAAGGATTCTCCTTCTTCTACTTGACCACCAGGCATCTCCCAGCCTCTTCTTGGTCCCTTAATAAGTAATAATTCATTCTTTTCATTCACAACAATAGCCGCTGCAGAAACGATATGTTTCGGTGTACTCATTTTATTACTCCTTATAGTCGTAATATGTATTTTAAGCTCTTTAGTTTTTAAATTCGCGAAGTGATTGAACTATCCTGCCAATTAGCTCAATGTGGCTGCCGTTACATGCCGATAGCCTCGTTATTTATGGTGATTGTTAAACTATAGTTTTGCTCCTTCTATCTCTGTCAGTCAGTAATCTGTTTCATGATTGGATTAAGCTCGAAAAAGAGAATGAATCCGTTAGATACCGTTATGAATTTATATCTTACTTTTCAAACAAAGTATTTAACTTGAAATACTACCTTGACAGTCATGGTAATGTGTCGTATTATACAAACATGGAGGTTGATTACATGAGCGAGAACAAAATTACATCCGACCTGCTGCGAGGGCATACCGATACGATGATCTTACGGCTCTTATCCGAAGCTGACCGCTACGGCTACGAGATTGTAAAGCTGATTGCCGAGCGCTCGGACGGTGAGTATGAATTAAAGGAAGCCACCATGTACTCGAGCGTCCGGAGGCTTGAGGCCGACGGTGATATCGAGTGGTATTGGGGCGATGGATCACAGGGTGGTCGGCGTAAATATTTTAGGATTACCGAAAAGGGCAAGGATGCGTACGCCCGCAACAAAAGCAATTGGGAGTACGCAAAGCGCGTGCTTGAAAACTTATTATAAGGGGATGAATGTTATGAATGAGAAATTGACCAACTATTTGAACGGCGTTTTCGCACCGTACGATGGAGTAAAAAGCGTCACCGAATTAAAGACTGACCTGCTCTCCGATTTGCAGGAGCGTTATCGTGATCTCAAAGCCGAGGGCAAGGATGATGAAACGGCTTTTGAGATGACCATCAACAGCATCGGCGACATTGAGCAAACGGTACAGGAGGTCGCTAACCTCTCCCGCTCGCTGGAGCGGCAGGTGGTGACAAACTTTAGCGCGAGTAACCTGGCAGAGAGCGACTTTGCGGGCGTTACGGCCCATAAAGGACAATTTAACGCTAGCGCGTTACGCGGTTCCTACTTTGCCGGCGCAGACTTGACCGGCAGCTCGTTTAAGGCCAGCGACGTACGCGAAGCCAACTTTGACGGCGCGAATCTGACGGACTGCAGCCTATCCGCCGTTGACCTTGCGAGTGCAAGCTTCAATAAATCGATCCTTGTACGCACCAACTTCAGCAAGACGGGGATGGACGGAACAAAATTCACAGGCGTAAAACTGGCCGACGTCACACTAAGCTTGATCGACCTTAGAAAAACAATCTTTGAAGGTTGTTCCTTTACCGGCGTGAACTTCGAAAAATCCGACCTGAGCGGGCTGTGTCTTGACGGTCAGACCTTTACCGGCGTTAAGTTTGACAAGTCGGCCTTAAACGAAGTTTCGTTTAAGGGCGCTACACTCAAAAATGTATCTTTTCAAGCGTATTTTTCGTTGACTAATAAGTATTACCGCACCATCAAAACGATCTGCTTTGACGGCGCAATGATGGATAAACTGACCTATGCTGGTCTTAAAGGCATGGGGGCCGATTTATCGAAGGTTACCGTTATTAAATAAGGAGGGAATCCTATGCAAACGAAGTCAATTCAAGTGAAGGGACTGCARAAGTCCTACAAGCAGCTTCAAGTGTTAAAGGACGTAAATTTCGAGGTGGAAAAGGGCAGTATTTTCGCCCTGCTCGGCTCCAACGGGGCGGGTAAGACAACCGTTGTCAAAATCCTCACCACGCTGCTCAAACAAGACGGCGGCACCGCCACCGTCAACGGATTCGATGTTGCGTCAAAGCCTGACCATGTGCGGCAGGCGATCAGTCTGACCGGACAATTCGCCGCCGTAGACGAAATACTGACCGGACGGGAAAATCTGATCATGATTGCCAAGCTGCGATACCTCAAAAATCCGCGTCAGGTTGCGGACGACTTGCTTAAACGCTTCGGCCTGACAGACGCCGCCGATCGCAGGGCGTCTACTTATTCGGGCGGTATGCGCCGCAGGCTCGACATCGCCTTGAGCCTTATCGGTAAACCGCAGATCATTTTCCTCGACGAGCCGACCACTGGGCTTGACCCCGAGGCACGCATCGAGGTATGGAAGATTGTTAAGGAGCTTTCCGACGGCGGCACGACGGTACTTCTAACCACGCAGTATTTGGAGGAAGCCGAGCAGCTTGCCGACCGAATCGCTATCCTGCACGAGGGCAGGATTATCGCCAACGGCACCCTCTCGGAGCTAAAACAGCTTTTCCCATCCGCAAAGGTGGAGTATGTTGAGAAACAGCCGACTTTGGAGGAAATATTCCTCGCAATCATCGGCAACAAGGAGGGAAAGTAAATGGAGCGGATAGAGAAACATTTTTTCAGTGATATGGGAGTTATGCTTGGAAGATCCATGCGCCATATTTTCCGTAGTATGGACACCATCGTCACGGTCTGCATCACTCCGATTGCGATGATGCTGCTGTTCGTCTATGTGTTTGGCGGTGCAATTGACACCGGTACAGATAACTATGTGAACTACCTGTTGCCCGGTATCCTGCTGATTGCGATTGCAAGCGGTATATCCTATACGGCTTACCGTCTGTTTTTGGATAAGCAACGAGGCATATTCGAGCGGTTTCACACCATGCCGATTTCACGTTCCACCTTACTGTGGGGGCATGTGCTGACCTCGCTGGTATCGAACGCCATATCGGTTGTCATCATCATTCTCGTAGCTTTGATTATGGGCTTTCGTTCGCCGGCAGGGATCATGTCATGGCTTGCCGTAGCCGGCATACTCGCGTTGTTTACGCTGGCATTAACTTGGGTCGCGGCAATTGCCGGACTTTCCGCCAAAACAGTGGATGGCGCAAGCGCCTTTTCCTACCCGATTATCTTCCTACCGTTTATCAGCTCAGCGTTTGTGCCGACCGAGTCGATGCCGTCGGTCGTTCGCGCCTTTGCCGAAAACCAGCCGGTGACCTCGATAGTGGAAGCCATTCGTGCGCTACTGTCAGGTCAGCCGGTGGGCAATGATATATGGGTCGCGCTTGCGTGGTGCGTCGGGATTTTACTCGTAGCATATTTCTTTGCAATGAGGGTGTATAAAAAACGGGTGTGAAGACAGTCCTGTAGAATAAATTCTATACCTATATAAGGGCATAACTGATGAGCAGTGTAAGAATACGAATGTCGTTATAAACATTTAAACTGGGTTACATCTAGAGGGTATTTATCCGAGTTATCGAGCTGTGGTCGAGTGCCTCCCGATTGTCCCCTACCCTCTCGCGCACAATCGCGTTTTGGAGTAAACATCGGGCGAGCCAAAGGCGCTGGATTATATTATATTTTATTTTCGAGGCTGTCCTAAGTATCACTAACAGAGCGCGGTGAGTGAACAGAACCACCGGCACTCTGTTTTTTAGTGCTCAGAAAGGGGTAGGAATCGGAGGACACGATACGGCATCGATGAATCGCGGATCGATACCATAGAAGTACCAGTATGATCCGCTCCATCTATACCCTGCAACACCATCCATATCGACATATGTCGGATAAAACCAGAAGTTCTCGCCAGACCTAAGCCAAACATAAGTGTACTGGTAAACGCAGTCGACGATATAAGAAACAGCGGGTTTCGGCGGGATGAATGCGGGAGGTGGAGACTGCGGCGGTTGTCTCATGGATCCTTTATTTCGCATTTGAACCATAACATCACTCCTAGCGGAAGATATTCATGATTTTACATGAAAGTGTATCTTATACTATGTAGGTGAATAACCACTTGACTGTACGCATGCCTAGTCATAACCATTTTGCACGGTCAACCGCTGCAATTTCTGTCCTGAAGCTTAAACTCCAGGGAATAGCTGTTATTATGTGTACGATTCCATTTCACAGGGTAGTTAAAAATTTCTCAAACTATTGGCTGAACTCTCCTGCCYGTTAGCGTAACGAAGGGCCACCCGACTGGCAGCCCTCATAGAATTTAACTATCGTTTCCCGTTAGTTCAAGCTTCTTTACTATTCATCTTTGATTACAGGCAACAAATAATCAAGAATAATTTTCCGCCCTTTTTCTAACGGTGTGCAATATCTATCGTATGTGTAGACATCACACCAATAAAAGTTTTCAATATCAATTTTGTATCCTGTTTTCTCGATCGCTTCGGAACAAATTAAGTATGCACAATCAATAATATCGTTAAGGTTATCGGCTTCAATCCATATTTTAGCAACTTTTCCTGCGGATATATTTTCTGCATACATTTTTTCTGGAACAGGTGCATCAAGTTCTACAAATTTACCTATGATATATTGGAAATTATCTTTTCCAACAAATTTACTCATATGTCCAAGTCCAATATAATCATCAATATCTTTGCAAATCCATCTTTCAATTTCTTGAATTCTGTCTAAAACGCCTTCCTTAAATGCTGAACCCCAGCACTCTTCTCCTGCCTTTTGAAACGAAGTCATTTTCATCATACCTACAATTTTACGAGCTCCAAATTCTACATACTCGATTTTTTTAAGCTCTGCCATAATTCGTTTTCCTCCTACAATTCTAATATTTGTAAAGGAGGTGCGAGGATAATCTTTAAGCTGTTCTCCGACCTTCCTAATATTAGAAGGTGAAACCTTGTGGTGCTCTTTGAATGCTCTTGTAAAAGCAGCATGGGAATTGAAACCATATTTCATAGCTATGTCAATAATCTTTTCACTGCTATTTCTGATATCATAACCCGCCAACGTCAATCGACGTCTCCTCATATACTCATTAATAGTAATTCCTGTAATATATACAAAAATACGCTGAAATAAGGGAGCAGGACAACCCGCAATTTTAGAAATGACACTATAATCAACATCATCTGAGCAAGATATAATATTCTCCAGGTATTCCACTACACACTCAAAAGCATTAAAGTTATCCATTACGCGCACCTCCTCTCGTTTTAAAATTATAGTAATTTGTTCGCCATATCACATTACAAGAACTGTACATTTTTTGTAAAGAAAAAACGCATTATAATAAATACTCTATAGTTCTAACTTTCTTCGTTCAACAACATAATCATATGAATTTACTGAAATTCAAAAATTTATTATGTCATAATGTATTTCGGTTTGTTGGATGAATAACTAGAAAAACTGACTGTTAGTATAGCTTAACAAAGGGCCACCTCTCGGCCAATGTCATTAAGTTAAGACGCAGGGCCAAAAATCAAGAACAAGAGCAGGTTATCGAAAAGATAGCCCGCTCTTTTTTTTTGCACAAAGAAGAAAAATAGAACTTGACAAGCAGATGAAATGGTGTGGCGAAGCCCCTTGAAAAAACGAGGAGGTTACGCCAATGAATGAGTACGCGAATTCGCTAAAAGAAACGCTGACATCCCTCATACGAGAAATGTCAGCGGCACCAGCACCTTATGTCAAAAAA
>NZ_JBFUHJ010000310.1:0-6529 GCF_056402455.1 Paenibacillus sp. P4_A7
GGCTAGTAAACCAATCACATTCAGCGATTATCCGAAGGAAACAGAATGGATATTGTCTATGCGAGAATGGGTCAATGAGAAGATTAAAGAGAAATTACTTTTATAGGAAGAACAAATCGAGTTTGAACGATGAAGAGATTCCACGGTATGGCAACAGCCAAATATCGTGGGCTCTTCCGTATACGAATACAAGCCTATCTTACCGCATTTGTGGTCAATGTGAAACGAATGGTTAGGTTAATAGAGCAAAAGCAGCCCATCCTCTAACGAGGAATAAGCTGCTTTTTTTGTTTTTCAATCACTTTTAAGGGATCTTGAGGGATTTTGAGTCATTTTGTAGTGAAATATTTTAAAAAAATTACTGACTTGTATAAAATTTGTAGATTTCTAAAGTTTTTATAGTTTGTTATGCAAGGACGAAGACTTATGATAGGGATCTAAACGAGTCTATTTCAACAACTTATTTCCAATTTTCTAATTCTTTTAATAGAAATAGGGAGGCTATTATGGAATTAGATCTATGCAAAGCGTTGGTCGTCGACGATGAAGTTTGGATTCGCGAAGGGATTCAAAATCATTTAGACTGGTCATCTTTAGATATTCAACTGGTTGGTGCTTTCGAGAACGGCTTGGAAGCATTGGAATATTTGAACAGCCATGAAGTGCAAATTTTGATAACAGATATACGAATGCCTACATTGTCGGGATTAGAGTTGGCGACCAGGCTGAAATCTCAACAGAAGCCATTTCCTACGAAAATTATTTTTTTGAGCGGCTACGATGATTTTCATTATGCCCAGGAAGCAATAAGGCTTGGCGCTGTCGACTATTTAATGAAGCCTGCYGGAATCGAGGAGCTGTCCCGGTTGCTTCAAAAGTTAAAGAATGAATGCCGCTAAATCTGGAAATCCTTATAGTATCGTAACGTTTAATCAAGGAACAAAACCATCAATTGCATTTGCTAAAAACACGGAATACCATGATTATACTGCTGGAGAAATCAACAATTTCGATATTTTCCCATATGAAGGTCGTTGGGCGAAAGATACTACTGATGTTCAAAACTTCTTATTTGGCCCCCTTGGCACAGGCGGATGGGGGTGGGAATCCGCCGGTACTTCTAAAACAATAGAGGAGTATTTGTATTTTTCTCTATCCGCCACCATTGGAAATCCGGTAGAGTCACGTACCCTTCATGGTGAAGTCTATGCCGATACGCTGGCTCTTTCCATGTATCGGTTAATCGCCGGTAAAAGCAGTAACTTACCCCTTCTTTCCTTTCTTCGATTCTGTTGAACCTGCCGCCGTTGCCGGAAGGAAACGGTCTTATGGGATAAATTTATATAATTCCACATGAAACGATGCACTTATTTGTCCGGCAGAATACAACTGCTACTTTCAAAGAGGGGAATGAGATCACGTTGATCGACATTCTTGGCAACGAGTCGGACGAAATGATCTGTATTATGAGGAGTTGCACCAAAACCAGCGTGGTATAAAGAATCTATATATACTACAAGATATCCATAGATCTTCTATAGAATGCTTGCCCGCATCGTAATTATAATAAATGTACGGTAAACGGTTTCAAATTCACGTTTAACGCTACAATGAAAGGGGAGGTCTCCTATGAGAAAGATTGGATCTTTGGTGGTAGCAGCTTCGTTGATAGTTGGGTTAACTGCTTGCGGAGGTGGCAATAACGCAACTTCGGGAACAAAACCGACAGATACGGCGAAAGGCAGTAATGAGCAGGCGGCGGCTACGAAAGCAAAAGAATCTGTCAAGGCGAAATTATTTTATGACAATGCGGCATGGACAGACTACCTGAAGGAGATMAACCCAATTACGTTGAAAAACGATCAAACGGAGCTAACCGGTGTTCCGTACAACGAACCCACTTCCTTCCAAACGGCAGTTCGAATCGGTTTTACAACGAACGATGGGGCAGATGTGTTTAAATGGTGGAACGGCTTTCAAATGAAGGAACTCGTTGATGCTGGGTTTCTGGCGGACATGACGCAGCAGTGGGAAGACATGGTTAAGGACGGCGTGGATCCATCTATGGCCAGTACGTTGACCTTTGATGGCAAGACGTACGGGATTCCAGCTGGCGTGCACTATTGGGTGATGTACTATAATAAAAAAGTATTTAACGACAATGGACTCAAGCCGCCGAAAACATGGGATGAATTCCTGACAGTTTCCGATGCATTGAAGGCGAAGGGCATCACGCCAATCGGCACAACGACGACGGACGTGTGGAACGGTTTCATCTGGTTTGAGGAAATGATGATTCACTCCAATCCTGACCTTTACAACAAGTTGGTCATCGGTCAAGCGAAATATACGGACCCTGGCGTCGTCGAAGTGATGAAGACATGGAAGTCATTGTACGACAAGGGTTATTTTGCGAAGCCCATGGATTGGAATAAAGAAATTCCATCAGCGATGGCCAAAGGACAGTTCGCGATGTATATGATGGGTACGTGGTATTCAGACTATTTTAAAAATGCAGGAATGAAACCGGGTGAAGACTTTGGAACATTCGTACTCCCTGCTATCAAGTCGGAAGCGGGCAATACTGTCATCTCCGAGGTGACCCCATTCCTCGTTTCGCAGAACTCAAAGAACAAAGATAATGCCATCAAAGCGCTTGTAAACCTGACGAAAAAAGAAGCGAACGAGAAAGTGCTTTCACTGTATGGAGGCGTTCCGATCCGCAAGGATCTTGAGTCCAAAGACCCGATCATTAAAGATTTGGTTGGCACTATCAATGCTGGAGGGTATAAATCGATTACGCGCTTTTGGGAAGCGACACCTTCCGAACTCTCGGAATATGCTTCTAGCGAATTTGTACGATTCATGTTGAACCCAGACCAATATATGACGGTACTAAATAATATTCAGAAAAAAGCTGATAAATATTGGGCTGATCATAAATAATAGTTATGCCAGGGAACTGCTGTTACGAGCGGTTCCCTGGTTATTTCGTTAGGGGGGGTATTCGTGTATGTTTCGTTTCCGAATCGGCTTATACTGATTATCGTTATTACGATTCTGATACCTACCGTACTCATCAATTTTGTGACTTTCTCCTTCATCAAGCAGGAGATGCAACCGGAGGCGGCATCCTGGCTTCAGGGGATGACGATGAACACTGGGGAAACGATGGATAGTTATACGAAGCTACTGCAAGGCATTACGAAAAATCCCGCTTACGACTACACGCTGATGGGCATTTTGGAAACGCACCAAAATAATAAGAACGGCTTGTTCGGTTACTCGTTTGACGAAATAGCGCAAATTAACGGGATGCTCTCTATGATATGGGCTGCCGACCGCAAAAGTCTGGTCACCATAGATTTGTTCGATAGTAACGGAAATCGATTTCGGATTGGAGAGAACATCAAGGACAGTGACACGAAATGGGTTGATCTCACTAGACAGTCACACGGGGAAAGCATTGTAACCCCTCCGTCGAAACTTAAGGACGGGCGTACCTTGTTTTCAATGTCTAGATTGCTGTATAATCCCCAAACGTTTAAAGAGGTCGGTATGATCCGCATGAACTTCCTGCTCGATTTCCTGAAACCATCAAGTAATGAGATGATACAAAAAGAAGGCTTTTTGTTGCTCGTGGACGATAGCGGACACGTTCTTTTCGATAATCGGCAGTCCTGCGATAATAAGTTGCTGACGGATTGTATTGGACCGAATCATTTTAAGAGCAGTTATAAATCGGAAGTGACAGGCTGGACGCTGGTCGGAGCAGTGCCAGTGTCACAATTATTTCACAAAATCAACCGAATCCAGCAAACCATTCTACTGGTCAACGTTTTCTTTTTCGTAATTGCCTTGTTAGTCATTGCCGGGCTTAGTTATCGGATTTCACATCCGCTTAAGAAGTTGAGTCGGATGATGCAGACAGCGCCCAAGGTGCAATTTCATATTCAGGTTTCGGAAACGAACCGAAAGGATGAGATTGGTTTGATCACATCTAGCTTTCGCCATATGCTCATCCGCATTCAGGAGCTCATTGCCGAGGTAACGTACACTGAGCAGCGGCGCAAACGATCCGAAGTGTTGGCGTTACAAGCTCAAATCAACCCGCACTTTTTAAACAACACGTTGAGTGCCATCGCCATGCAGGCGGAGATCGATGGTAACTATAACATCTCAGGTATGGCGTCCCAGCTCGGTAAACTACTCCGTTATGCAATCGGGCAAGAAAAGGAATGGGTGGACGTCAAGAAGGAGTGCGAGCATATTGAGCTATACATGCAGATCATGAGATACCGTTATCCGAGGGTTAAGTTAGAGCTAGAAGTCGATGAACAGGTGATGAAGTGGAGGATGATTAAGCTGCTCTTGCAGCCGATTGTGGAGAACGCAATTCTGCATGGTATTGTTCCAAATCGACAGGAAGGCACAGTCCGAATTTGGATCACAGTGAAAGCCAGGGAAACACTCTGTATAGTCATTGAGGATTCAGGGATCGGTATGGATGATGTAGAGATAACAGCCTTGAGGAATGCCCTGTCTGGCATCGAAATGCAGGAAACTACGACAAGAGAAGGGATAGGAATCCGCAATGTCTACGAAAGAATACGACTCGCATATGGGGACGGACCGATCCGATTCGATGTGGAAAGTGAAAAGTACCAAGGGACGCGATTCATACTTGAACTTCCCAGAATCGAGCAATATGAACGTACTGATCGTTGATGACGAGGAGGTGCTACGCCACGGAATTAAGGCGATGATTGAGCGGATGGATCTTCCTTTCACTGTAGTAGGCATGGCGGAAGACGGGGTGCAGGCGCTGGAGCAACTGGAGCAGCTTGAGCCTGATGTTATTTTGAGCGACATCCGTATGCCCAGACTGGGTGGTCTGGAGCTTATACAGTTAGCAACCGCCCAATATCCGAAGGTAAGATCGATTATTCTGAGCGGATATGACGATTTCGAATATGCGAAGCGAGCGATTCGTCTCGGTTGCAAAGATTATTTGGTCAAGCCGCCCAGTTTCTCCGAATTGCGGGAGCTGCTACTTTCGATTTATGAGGAACGTTCCGAGGAGAAAGAAAAGCTGCTGGATGAAACTCGAAAAAGCAAGATCATTAACCGCAATCAACTGTTGATCCGAACAGACTTCCTGCGTAGCCTTATAGCTAAAAGTGGTGTCTTGCGAACGACGGACATCCGTGAGCAGGCCAGGGGAATCGGGCTGAATCTTGATGAGGAGCAATATGCGGTAGCCACACTCAAGTTCGAGAAACAAGCTGAGCTTAGAAAGAAATATAATTCAGCGGAATGGGAGTTACTCAAATATGCTGCATGGAACATTACGGAAGAGATGCTAGAACACCCCCTATGCTTTTACGATGAAGCTTCACATCTCGTTTTGCTAATGAAGGAGCCTCTCTCGACCGAAGAGTGCATAGAAAAATGTATGGTGCTGCGCTATAACATTAACCATTTTCTAAATTTGACGGCTTCGATCTCCATCTCACAGCCGGTGCCGCTATCTTCAATTGGTGTTGCTTATAAGGAAGCTAGTCAGCTGTTAAGCATGAGGTGGGTGCGAGATAAGTCTGTTGTAGTCACTTCTAGTGATACTGCAACACTAACGAATGATAATATCCAATCTCACCTGGATCAGCTTCTAGAATTGTTTAAGGCTGACGATACACGGGAGATCTGTTCCAAGCTGAATAGCTGGATCCTATCAGTCAAAGGTTCAGCCTACTCGCCGACAGCTCTGGAACGACTTGCACAGGAATTGAAAATTGCCATGATTACGCTGTACCGCAATCTGCTCGTTTCCGATGAAGACTCCAGGACACAAGGGCTCTCCTCAATGCCAGCGTGGCTTGAACGGTTGGAACTAGCTGATTCGTTGATGGAGTTAATTTCTCCGCTCTTGCTAGCGATCGAGCGCTTGGATCTAAAGGAACAGTCAGGCACGCTGTTGCACAACCGCACGATCGAGCAGGCGATCGCATACATCCGGGCATGTTTCAACAGCAATTTGAACTTATCCTCTATCGCCGAGGAAGTCAACATGAATCCCACCTACTTCAGCGTATTTTTCAAGAAGAAGACCGGTAAAGGTGTTATCGAATACTTGACGGGAATCCGTATGGAGGAAGCAAAAAAGCTGCTGCAGGAGACGGATTCGAAAACTTATCATGTGGCCGAGCAGGTCGGCTACCAAGATGCAGCGTATTTTTCTAACCAATTCAAACGCTACACCGGGATGACGCCGCAGGAGTTCCGCAATAAAGGGCAGCTATAAATTCTACAAGAAATCCATAGATCTTCTATACCTTCTGCTTCGCCTTTTTCTTACAATAGTAGTAGAAACGGCGAGAGCCTAAGCTAGGAGGAAAAGAGAGATGACAGCATACTTGAAGAGGAACGGGGCAGCCCTGCTTTACACGCTTCCTGCCGCATTGCTCGTCACCGCATTTTTTATCACCTCGATCGTATATACGATCTACTTGAGCTTTACCGAATATAGCGG
>NZ_JBFUHJ010000311.1:0-6489 GCF_056402455.1 Paenibacillus sp. P4_A7
AGTCGGCACTCGTTAGCCATCCACTGTCGCTATAATAATTCAAATTCAACGACGGACGGTCTCCCTGACTCGCATTTTCTGCCTTAACCCAAACTGAGAGCTCACAATCTTTGGACTCATCAATGGAAATTTCTGAAGCATAGCGCCAGAAATAAAGCCAGTGCTGCAAGTCGTCGTTGTCCAGATAATCAAAGTAGACGCTATTATTGCCAGAATGCTTCTCTACATTGCTAGTGCCGAAATTTGCATTTCCTGAATTGACCCAACCAACCGGCTTGCCTTCTGACAGTAGCTCGAAACCTGCGTTATCGATCATATTGATTGAGGTCTCTGCCGCTGCTACAGGTGCATGCCCTGCTCCAGCAAATACTGGAACGACTAGACATAACATGAGCAATTGTAAAGCCCACCGTTTGCTCTTACTTTTTCTATTTTTTCATCAACTTTCATCACTCCTGTTCTCTTAGTAAAAAGCTATATGTGACTATCCATGATGTTAATGTAAAAAAGTTAAACGAAATGTTTCGTACGATGCATGATCMGGTACACTTTGTTCTTGCAAGGTAAGGCGAATTCCGCCATCCGGATGCTCAGAAACGCTTGCGTCAGCTTCCGTCCATTCACCCTCGCGAGATAACTGCTCCACTTTCGCGAGCTTCCGGCTTGTCGGAATCCAAAGAGAAAGAGACGGGTATGCTTCCAGGCTGAAATTGGCGATTCCAAGCAGCGCTTCCGTCTCGTCCTCCCACCATACTGGATAAATATTGACTCCGAACTCCACCATAGCCGGGAATTCGCCATCGGTCAGATAGGACATGATTTGTTGATACAACCATTGTCGACCTGTCTCTTTCAAAAAGCCTCCCGTATGCGGTACAACCACCATCGGATAAGGCTCTCTCGTCACTACGACTCCTGAAGATTGTCGATTGCCAAGGTTATCGTAAATCTCTGACCATACTTCTGCGCCTTCCTCTGCTGATAGGATATAATCYGTGTGCAACGACATATATACCCAAGAGATCACATCCTTATTTCGCAACCAATCTGGTGCTTGAGGAGCCGTAATACGCTCAAAGGTAGTTCGATGCGACATGTCTCCCTTCTCGACTCGAATCGGACTACTCGTCAAGAGACCACGCTCACACAGATGATAGTAGGCTTCGGAAGTGATCACTGTTCCTTTTTCCAGCCAGGATCTTATCGTATCTTCCGAATAAGCAATTGCCTCTTTCATTGTGATCAAGGTCGGTGCATGCTTACCTGGCGCAACAGGAATACCGATGCGGGTAAGTGAATGATTCATCCGCATAGACGGACCGTCATTTAAATTCATTCCAGCTGTCACATCAGGCTCGCTAGGGAAAGGCAACGATGTTCCTCTTCGCACTTTCCCAGACAATGCATGGGTAACAGCTTGCAAATAATCTTTCAAAGGTCCTAGCGTTTTTTGATAATTGCCCGAATGGTCGTAAAAACCTAAAAAACCGTCGTTAATGCTTAAGGTCAGCAGCGGACTGAAGCTTACGGTCAATAAATAAAGCTCCAAAGCAAGCCCGCGCGCGGACTTCCCTCCGATGGTCCAAGGGAATTGCTCGATTTCGGAGCTAATTTGGCTAGGCTCCGTGATCATAGCAGCCATCGCATCAAACGTAACACAACGATCGAGAATGCCCGGCAAATCCTCGTCGGTATAGCTAGCACCGCCTAGTCTGATATGCGGCTCCGGCTTATTGCTCGTCCTGAGCGCTTTAATCTCGGCATCTAAATGACGGCCGTGGCGCAGCATCATTTCAACCGTATTAGTCATCAATCCCATCTGAATGTTAGGATTGGCTGATTCGCATGCCTCGCGGAGCAGAACGCCAAGATCGACCAGAATATCCTCCTGGAAAGAGCGCCAGTCGCGACGCAGCTGCAGCTCAGCTTCTGTACAAATTAATGGATCTTTCAGCAACGCTTCGGTAATTTCATCTCGTCCATATGCAACTCCCATTTTATTGGAAAACGCCTCCATATGCCGATCACAGAAGCACAGAAATGAATTCGTTTGAGCACGACCAAACAAACGAAAATCGTCATCGATCCATACCGCATCGACATCCAGCGAGGCAAACAGCTTGTATGCTTCATAGATATATTGGCGAAATTCCGGACATAGCGGACACGGACAGCCGTATTCCACTCTACCTTGCCCGTCGACCATATCCGTAAATGTCTCAGCATGCTTTTCGGGCAACATATTGCTATGACCGAGGGTTACATAATAGTTAATCATCGGGCTCATCCCCGCAGCGCGAACTTCGGCGAACCGTTCGGCGAACAAGGGCAGACGCTCGCGCAAACTCTCAAGACTCGGATGATTCGCTTCCAAATGCGTGCTGAACGCCATGACCGCATCGGCGCGAATGTTTTTCGCATACGTCATAAATGACTTCCACAGCGCATCATCCTGCAGAATGGTAAATAGAGGGCGCAAAATATATTGCACTTTCTCCGGTTGAATGTTCGAATTGTTCATTTCTGCCTTCCTTCCCAAGCATGTTTTACGTTGCACTTACAATTTCCCTCTAAGCTTGCTCTTCCCAAAGCGACTGAATGGTTTCTACCGTATAGTCCACCAGCGCTTCACCGCCTTCTACACCTACATAACCGCTAAATAACTGTGTGCTATAGCCTCCGGTTGCAAACGCAGCATCTCCAAGACGCAGCATATGTAATTCTATCGGATAGGACGAAGTCACTTGAAGATGTTCATAACGATCTACGATCGCATAGTCATTAAATATTTCACTTTGTTCCTTGAAACCAAGCGATGTGAAATAGGCAACTGCATCTGTCTCCTTATCGATTTGCTCTTTGAAGCGGCTTAACTCCTGTTTGGCCAAATCAGCTTCAGATTTAACCACTTTCCTAAGCGGCAAATCGATTTGTCTCACCGCATGCTTGAAAGTAGGAGTAGTTTGTATATTGTCCTTAGCCATATCCAAACCATCTTCCAGAGCTCTCAACAGCCTTGTTGCTAGTTGTCGAAGATCAGCATCAGGCTCATATTTACGGTGATGCTTGTTTATGGAATCGAGGGGAGCAAGATCTCCTGCTGCGCCAATCATTCCGAGAACAGGTATATTCGTACTCCAGCGGGCTGCAATCAAGCTTCTTAATTCACCGATATAGTCAGCTGAAATACTGGAAATGCCCTCCACCACTTGTGCGGTGCATGCAGCACTAAATAGAACGCCCGTTAACTCATGATTGCCATCCCAAGTAAACAGCATTTCCACCCGAGGATCCTCTGGACCTCCCAGTCCACGGAAATGCACGGAATTAACCTGACCGTACATGACACCCGTTCCATCGTCATAAATCGCTCTGCGATTAAATCCTAGTGCTGCATACCCTTGGGTCGTGCTTACGCCTCCAGGCGCCCGCCCCTCCCATGATTCCTTCACGGCCTCGGCAATTCTCTCAATGGCAAACTCCGAATATTGTTCAGGTGTCATAATATCAGCTATTGTTTTGTGATAACCGAGATTTGGAAATCTAGTTGTCTCGTGTGCTAGAAGAGGCCCCGTATGTGTATGCGACGCATTCAGGATGACATACCCCGGATCAAGATCGGGTACGCATTGTTTGAACTTTTCCCGAACACCATCTGTAATATGCTTATCGATCGCAATCAGGTCGCAGCCTACAAGCACAGTACCCTGCCCCTGGGCTCCATTTCCCTCCAAAGCCCATTGCGGTAGTAAACAGCGGATCCCGTACATGATCTGTAATCCATTCATGGAACTGCCCGGCCAATGATATCGGCCTTTTTGGTGTGATGCTTTTTGTGCTCCATCCGATATTTATAGTGGCCATCGATTTATAGCCTCACTTTCAATAGGTCCTTATCTCAGTTGAAGCATCATCAGTTGTTCCTCGTAATCCACCGTAAAGCCGGCTTCCGTTAAGGCAACTATCGTAGCTTGATTTGTAGATCGAATATAATGAGCTGTGCGAGGCACCGCAGCATCCAAAGGTCCATAAACCTTATCCAGCATATATCGAACAACATTACAACAATCCCCACGCTTTGGATTTGCTTCACAGTGATACAGAGTAATGCCTGATAATTCGCCTGACATGGAGAAACTTCTGGAGAACAAGGCGTAGCCAGCGGCCTCGCCATTGCCATCATAAACAATCAGAGACTGGCTACCAGCCGACATATTAAACCATTGCGTCATCCAAGCTGTCTTTTCCAAGTAAAAGGGCAATCGGCTTACAGCCTCAGGCACCCCATACACATACAAATAATGATCAGACTTCGAACGTTGAAAAGGTACGCGTTCAAAGGCCCCGTTGCGAATGAGGACAGGCAAACCGTTGATGCTTTGAAATCCCGCTTTATTATAAGCGGCAATCGCATTCGTATTATCAATCCTTACCTCCAGTGTAACGATATCCACATCCGCTTCTCTCATTCGCCTGATAGCCTCCTGTAACAGGATTTTGGCGATGCCTATTCCGCGGAAGATAGGATTAACACCCGTACCGCCATTCCACGCAGTCTTCACTCCATGGATATGCTTAACGCCGATAAAAACAAAGCCTGCAGGTACCCTGTCGATATATGCTGCAACGGATAGATGAGGTTTGATGCTGCATGCTCCCAGATGGTTAACCGTCTGGTCAACTATCCGCGTCATATCGCTAAAATACTGCTGAAATCCGACGTTCCATAGTTCATTAATTTCATCAAGGGTACACTCATTAAGACTTTTAATTTGCACTTGCTCCACTGACATTTGCAATCATTCCTTTACACTGCCCAACACGATTCCCTTGATAAAGAATCGTTGTAGGAACGGATAAATGGGTAAAATCGGAAGGGCCGCTATGAAAATTTGCGCCGCCCGACTCGTCCTGTTGTTCATGAGCGCATTCAATTCCGCTTCTCTTGGCGACAGATAGGCCGGATCCAGCTTTATAATTATGGTCTGCAGAAAGCTTTGCAGCGGATAATTCTCCGTGTGATTCGAGAGAATGAGACCGTCGAACCAGCTGTTCCAATGACCAACCACGGCAAACAGAAGCAAGGTAGCAAGCGCAGGCATAGAAAGTGGTACGAAAATCCGCCATAGCACGGTGAAATATCCGGCGCCATCCAGCTTCGCAGATTCCTCAAGCTCTTTGGGCAAGCCGCGGAAAAAGTTGAGCAGCACGATGACATTAAAGATAGGAACGGCGGAAGGGATAACAAGCGCCCAAATCATATCCAAAATCCCCGTATCCCTAATCGTCATATACCACGGAATCAATCCGCCGCTCTAACCGTCGTTAATGTAATCGGAGGATCATATTTACTATTCATATCGACTTTTTCTTCAACAGCTGGAGCCGACTCTACCGGTTTCGATGTTCCAGTGTTTTGTTCTTCGTTGCCCCCATTAGCACCGCCTTGCTGCCAATACCGGCAGCAAGGCGAGTACACAAGAAAGTGCATACCTTTTTGTCTTACTGAGACTCATTTTATTTCCCCCTCTTAATGGTTGTTCATTCGCTTGCCTGGTTTTTACTATACTATTGGAATCTTTGTACAACTATAGGCATTCCTAAACTTCTATATGCATTTGTATACTTCTTCGAAATGCTTCGAAGACCAGCGTGTTTGTAGCTTGACGAGCTATTGGAAAGTATTTATGATAGGTTCTACTAACAGCGCGGTAAGGAGGCCGTTTCATGAGAATGTCGATATTCATCAAGTTGACAATCATCTTTTTAGGTGTTTTGCTGCCGTTCTACGCGATGACGCTGCTCTTGAACGTGAAAGGCTCGCAAAGCATTCATAATGAGATTAGCCATTCCGTGAACAGCCGGAACTCATTTTATATGCAAAATCTCGAGCAGGAAATTAAACGTCTATCCCAAACATTTTATGAATTTATGGTGGACAAGGACCCCATGCTCATCGGTATATCGGAAAATCTGCATGCTACAGATCTTCAGGATAAGGTGAAGGTTTTGCAAAAACGATTACAAATGGTTAGATCATCCAGTACATTTGTTAAGAAACCGATGATTTACTTCCCCCTAATGAATAGGATGATTACCCCAAACGAGGTATCCGACTATAACAAGCTTGAAAATCTTGACGAGGTAGATAGACTATCGAGAAACGTAGACCCCAGCCGCATCGTCCAATTGAAGGACGGCCGCTTTTTTTTGAGCTTGCGTTATCCAATGACCACCGATTTTGAACGTCCGCCCTTGTTTGTAGTTATGCTGGAGCTCTCTTTCGACCAATTAATGGACAGCTTGCGAAATATCGTCAGTCCACAACAAGGGAATTCCCTGCTCGTCCATAGGTCAGAAAACTGGATGCTTTCCAGCACTCAGGATGACAACATGCTGCAAAATATGAAAGCGCTATCCGAGGATAATAGAACAGGGGATGCCCTTTCCGGCGCCGGCTCTGTAAAGCTGATGAATACAACATATTGG
>NZ_JBFUHJ010000312.1:0-6483 GCF_056402455.1 Paenibacillus sp. P4_A7
TATCCTGCCTATCCTGCCCGTTAGTTCAATAGAAAAGAGGAGCTACCACATAGGAAGCTCCTCCGCTATCGTGTCCCGTTAGCTCAATGGTATAGAAGATTTAAGAGGAGCTCTAATAAAACCCACGCCTAGCRCTGTAAATAAACCTTAGCTTTCAGGGAAATAGTATAAGTTGACTCTACCTTCTCCTCCAAAGCTGTAGTAGCGATGGGGATCATCATCATCTAAGGAATCATCACGCACCTTGCCCCACTTCATATGGGATATCAAAAAGGGAATTCCATCCTCAATCTTATCATTTTGCGCAGATCCATTGATGTTATAAGAAAAGTTTTCACCAGATAAAAGATCATCGTTAAGCCGTATTTGGTACAGGTCAGCACTTTCGTCCCCATATTTAGTAAGTTTACGATACGACACCGCCGGGAAGTCCCGTATTGCGCTAAACACGTGGGTCAGATTAAAACCACTCCTCGGATGAGAATACTCATTTGGTCGCTCCTCATTGATCTCATCACGATACATGATCACAAGATCTCCATTTCGAGAAGCCCGAATTTCATAAGACAATACACGCATATCATTCTTTTCGGGTACACGTATTCTAAAGGTGGAAGCTAAGCTATGCAGTTCCATATCAGTGTCTTGTTTTGGTTGATTATATAGTACAACAAAAAACCTGTCTTCCTTCGTTACAATTGGAACTGCATTCGGATATCCAATGGCCTTCATGATATTGTTTGTTAGCATTTCGGGATCAATATCGTCTGAACGAATGGATGAAAATGAAATATGTGTTTGTTTGGGATATGCGTTCGTATTAAACAACAATGGCCAAATACATAGACAAATCACAAAGAGAATAATAACAACACAAGTGCCTGTTTTTGTGAGTTTTTTCTTTGTATACATATCGATTCCCCTTGCAGTTTAAATTGTTTACCGCCATTCTATTTAGCTTTATGCGAAACGTGGCTAAATGGGGAACAATCGCGCCTCCGTAAATTTTACCTCATATTACCATAATTGTAACTATCCTGCCCGTTAGCGGAACAAGGCCGCCAATAGATGTTCCGCGGCGGCCTCTTGGTCTTTATATATTCAGTTCTCGGTACACTTCGGAGTTTCCTTTAGCGGCGAGATCGCTTCGAATTTGTTTAACCTCGTTTTGCGACCGGCTTCGTTTCGGCTAGCCCCGTTTCATTACGGCCTGATACAATCCCTTCAGACACTGGCTCGCGGCAGACGCCCTGCCCTCCCCGGAATTCGGACAATGTTCTTGTCACTAGTCGGGAATCAGATAATGTTCTTGACATCAACTTTTGACAAGAACTTGATCCGTTAAAAGAAATAGCCCGCGATTTACGCGGACTTGATTCAAACTATATTCTAATTAACCGACAATTACAGGTTCGCGCGGATAAGCAGCATGCCCCTTGCAAATACTGTACGAGAGGTGATGATATCATGGAAGCGTACAGAGCGAAGATGATCGCCGATTCTCCGGATGTAAAATTCGTGTCGTACTTCGGCGTGCCTGTGTTCATTGAACATGTAAACGTGGGAGCCGGGACGGCGAGAATTCATACGCTCGACAGGCCAGACGAGGAGCAGACGGTGCCGGTCGACGTGCTGACGGAAGAATTCAACAACGAGTTTGATTTGCCGTTTATGTGAGACGCCGCCGAAACTGCCGCAAAGCTTCGAGAAACAACTTCGTTGCTTCCTCACCGCTTTTATCCGTCGCCAGTAAAAACCTTCCAATTCCAGATTGGAGGGTTATTTGGCGTTATTTGGCATGAATAAAATCAGTTTACCATCTTCTATATTAGCTGGTTTAGCTGAACAGCCTGCCAGATAATGCAGACAGTCTGCTTTGATTGTATCGTTCTCATTAGTTTGGTGGCTTTACAACTCGGAATCATATTTTAAAAGGGCTTCAGTTAGTTTTTGTTCAGTAAGGTGAACAAAGATTACTCCCAAACGCTTCGTTTACATTATGAGTTATTTAGTGGAAAGATCGTCAATCGCTTGAACAGCAAGTTCCAACGCTTTAATTCTTCTTTCTAAAAGCGTTCTTTGGGGACTACCTGCCTTTGACTTAGTATAACTGTTTTCAATTGATGGAAATAAACCAGTAATCACATTGCGAGCTTCTGCTAAATCTTCCTGGGTGTAATGATGGGATCTTTGATTCCAAACGTGTTCTAGCGTGGCTAAGCCGATGTAAACAGCTTTGAGTCGTTTCTTTACTAGGGTAGTATTTGCACCATTTTGAGTCATCTGGGACAAGGCATTCTCAAGTTTACTGATTGTCGATTGTAATGATTTTGTTGATTCCAATTTATCTAACTCTGTAATTTGATTAATTACAATATCGTCTTTGTTCACCGCTACGAATCCTCCTCTAACCCCACTTTTATAGATCGCAAAAATTATACCACATATTGGAACTATCCTGCCCGTTCAACGAGGCCTACCGTTACATGCCGGCAGCCTCGTTATGGTGATTGTTAAGCTATAGTTCCCCGTTAGTTCAAAAGTTGATTAAAATTACTTTTGATTTTTAATTACTAATTCTAGTAGGATTCCAATAGCCATTAGAACTGATCCAATGATTAAAAAAGGGACGACCAGCTGGTTATCTGAAAGTGTTGTCCTTAACATCCCATGTGTTGGGACAGTACCAGGATTGCTGGCAAATCCTCCTGCCTCAAGCCCCATCGCAATAAATGCACCAAATCGTTCAACTGCATAAAACACACCACCTGCAAGTACTAAAAGAGTACCACTAATGAATAGTAACTTCCCGTTTCTCAATAAACACACCCCTTTGAAATTATAAATGCTTCTATTAAAAGCCTATATACTTAGATGATTCTTCTCAAGTTAAGTTTCGTTATCCTGCCCGTTAGCTTAACTAAGAAAGGGAGCAGCTGCCGTAGCAAACTACTCCTTTTATGTTCAACTATCGTTACCCGTTAGTTTAATGAAATGAGCAGGCCACTGCTGCAACTGCTTATCCATGTGTTATTCAACTATCGTTCCCGTTAGCTGAACTTTCTCCGCAATTCTTTCGGTCTTAATTACCTTTTGACGGAATCAGCGCTCCTCGTGAGTGCAGGGTGTTGCCATTAAAGGAGTCACGGTAACATTTGACGAGCATTGGACACGCTCCATATAATGAAGAGACGACAGTGACAGGAGGACATCGAATGGGAGCATGGGGAATCAAAGCATTGGAAAGTGATGAAGGGCTGGATCTAGTGGCAGCGATCGAGGACTTGCTTCCTCGTGACACGTTGGATTTGGGTGAATTGATGGCGAAGTTTGGTGAGGATGATTTCCTTTATGACGGAACAGTGCTCGCCCTCGCGGAGCTGTATATCGAGTTTCTGGAGAATGGCAGTTTGGATTACGATCATGAGGAGGAAGAACGCGCCTTGACGCAAGTACGGGCGTTCACGGCCGATCGTGCCGCGCTTGGGGCTTTGCTGGAGCATTTGAACGTGATTTGGACTGACATTGAGGGGGACTGCGAGGGGGATTTGGCGGAACTGTGGCGGGAATCGTCGAGCTGGGACGAATGGCGGGCACATGTGCAGCAGCTGATTGCCAAGTTGGAAGCACAGCTTGCCAAAGAACGGTAGAAGGATGATTGAACGAGAACAAAAGCGCCACAATCCGAATGATAGGGTTGCGGCGTTTTGTTTAGCGGATTTCCCGCTATTTTCTGCTGTTGCTGTCCACGAACTGGTATGATCAGACCCCCGACTGGTTGGTGGCGAGGTTATGCGAYCGAGAGGGGGCGTACGGATGAAACGTGTGTCACGTCTTGCGCATAACTGACGTTACTTCAATGATAAAATGGAGCAGCTGCCACGGCAAACTGCTCCTTGTTTCGTTCAACTATCGTACCCGTTAGTTCAACGCTTACTAAAGTTTCAAGGTAAATAACACATTCTCAAGCCATTTTCCATATCCATGCCATCCTGTTTTGCTGTCTGGATTTGTCTCCCGCAATCGTTCATAAATCGCCATTGATAGCGGCATACCTCCATTTTGACTTTTAAGATATCTAATAGATTCTTCATGATTTCTCAACATTAGTTTCTCGCTTAAATAAGCTTCTGCTCCAACAACAAAATATTCTTCGGGTCCACTATGATATTTTGAAAGAAGCTCCTGATATTGCTTATCAAACTCTACATTTGATTTTTTAAGATCATTTTGTAGTAGCTGTGCTTGTCTAGATCCAGGGAATCCGTGTAAAGACTCGTGCAAACAAAGTTGAGCTAATTGTTTCGGTAACTGCATATATCCATGAGGTCCAGCATGCATTACCATAGCTCCATTTGGCAATTGAAAAGCTATTGGTTTTATATAAGTGGCAAAGTAAACAGTAGAACATAAGGGTTGTTTAGCGGCAAGAAAAGATGATAATACCTCTTCCATCTTGTTCAATGGGTATACAGAGTCCATAACCATTTGATACTGCTCAGCAGTATCCAGTAAATAAGGTTTTGCCCTTTGGTTCCAAGCTGTTTGCAGACCTGCTTGTTTTAACATGTAGAAACAATCGGAAAGTAAATTCAAATTATCTTCTATTACATTCTCCCAATTTTTATGTTTAGGGAAATCTTGTAACACCTGTATGATCTCATCTAAGGTTCTGACTTCAAACTGGGATAAATTAGCACAAAGATTGGACATTGAAATTTTATTGCAAACATCATTAACTAATTTCAAACCTTGTACCCCAAGTTTCGATTCCCAGTTTTGTCTAACGTCAAAGTAATGTTGGCTATAGAAAGCGTTGTCTAAAATAGCGTTAAGAAACAAAACCATGTCAAATGCTTCATGAGGAGCAAATAGCCAATTAACAGTCAACTAAATCCCTACTTTCAACAAAATGTGGTGAACAATTACCAATTCGTTAAAAATAAAGAATTTCCTTCAAATTAAGCTATCCTGCCCGTTAGCTTAATGAACTTTGACAGAGCAATGTGTGGATTATATTCCAATGATAATAGTTCCACCCAGCAACATCATACAAATTATTGGCAATACGTTACCGCTTAGAACGTCATAATGCATTGTATTAGTTATCCATTAGCCATAAATAAATGGCTTCATAAATGGAAATAAACGATGTTAGTGAATACCTGTAATTATAAGAGGTAGTTCTGTATGCTTGATAATTACCGATAGTGTACCGATACATCTACTCTCTGGATAAATAGAGTTCAACTACAGCTACTACGCTTGGTGTAGTTGAAAAACGTATTTGAGGAACGTTTAATGTGATCGCTGCTCTTACTCTAATTAAGCTATCAGTCTAA
The DNA here is from genome assembly GCF_056402455.1 of Paenibacillus sp. P4_A7. Classification (NCBI taxonomy): domain Bacteria; kingdom Bacillati; phylum Bacillota; class Bacilli; order Caryophanales; family Paenibacillaceae; genus Paenibacillus; species Paenibacillus sp. P4_A7. The sequence continues at coordinate 5,343 of NZ_JBFUHJ010000312.1, forward strand.
AGGGACAGGATAAGAAAGCATTTCGGGCTTTGCGGAGAAATGAAAATATGGATTGGTTAGCTTATGGTGGGGATTCAGTTAAACGGAGGATTAGGCAAAAAGCTAGGGAACAATCAGTTGATCTGTTTGATCTCTTTGTCTCTCATGGTGCTGAAATGGATATTATGTGGAAAGCAAAGACACCTATCTTATTATGAAGTGGGTGTCTTTGTTTGCGACTCATACTTTTGAACTATCCGTTACCCGTTAGATTAAAGTGTATCTTTCACAAACTTTTTTTCATGCGTTCCATTGAATTAGAGTAACCAAAACATTCTCTGAATAACTTCCTGCCTATATAGTGTTGAAAATTGTTGTATTTATATCTGTAATATTCGTTCCAATAGCTAATCATTCTATTGTAGCTTTTGCAAAACGATTCAATATTTTCAAGACAAAATTTCTTCATCCGTTCTGTATCCTGTTCTTTTAAAAAATCATAATTCATTTCTAATATTTCTAAGACATACTCATCACATATTTTTACGATATAAGGAATAGCCCAATCTTCATAATCCATCTGAAGCAATGAATACATATGCTTTTGGCGTACAAAGCCGTCACAACTTCTTGAATAAATGCAATGTAAAATCATTTTTTGTTGTACACTTAAATTTTCTATAACTTCATCTGGACTATCAATGTAATAGATACGATAAGGAAACTGAATCATGTTATTATCTTGAAAATATTGAATAATATCCTGTGATACACCAATAGTCACATTATTATAAGTTTTATGAGGAATCAGTCCAACCGCTTTGGTCACATCCTCTCTCAAATAGTTTGGAAATCCATCTTGGAACATACATTCACCTCCTTGCTTCGCATAATGCTAAATATGTGTAGTTCAACTAACCTGCCCGTTAGCATTCCTGTAGAGCGTTAAATTTCCGCTTTGCAAAAAAACGAGCGCCTCGGTACGATGGAAGTACGCAACGGGTCATAGCCCTAAAAATTCCATCATCCAGGAGGACGCTCTATTATGAAGTTTAAATCGCAAGCGAGACAAAATCAGCTCATTGAAAAAATTACTGCTCAGCATTTAGTTGTCGGGATCGACATTGCCCAGCAGATGCATGTTGCGCGCGCTGTAAACTTT